>DAOWAH010000366.1 GCA_030634675.1 Fidelibacterota bacterium | reverse complement strand
TTCATTCTGACTGCTTATAATGAAATTTACGGCTGGGACCGACTGGATGATTTATTCCAACCCGCCTATGCCACGATACTCCCGGGTTTATTTGACGGCAGCAAATCCTATTCTGAAATTGACAATCAATTACCTCCATTGTTATCTGACCTACTCAATCCCAATTTTGTTACTGATTATCTTAATGGCAGTGAAACAACTGTTAGAGCGACACTGAAAGAAAATACTTTACTGGACTGGTCACCGACCATACCGCTGCGGTTTTTCCATGGTAATGCCGATGAAGTGGTACCCTATTTCAACGCGGTCACCACCGTACAAAATTTAACAGTCGGTAGCAGTTCCACTGTTGAACTGATCACGATCGAGCAGGGCACCCACGAAACGGCTGGTGAAGCAGCTATTATCGGCATGATCGAATGGCTTGCTGGTTTTTAGCCGTAACCGGTAATAACCGGGATTGGCTGCGGCAGGTGATCCAAGCCCGCCCCGACCAATTCAGCCTGCCGGCCAAACAAACCAACGTGCCGGAATCGGAGCTGGTAGATTAAGACCGGAAGCGATTATTCACAATAAACAGGCTCTAAAAACAGGTTATATCAGCTAAACTCGTTAAGAATTATGCACGCCACTCGTAAAGACCCCATGTTCCGTTATTTGGCCTTATTGACAATTGCTTCAGCAGTGGGACTACAGACCTGGCGCACCCTCTTCAACAATTTTGCAGTTGAGATTGTCCATCTTGAGGGTAATCATATTGGCATTATTCAATCGCTGCGGGAAGTACCCGGTTTTCTGGCTTTGTTAGTTATTTTTCTAATTATTCTTATTAAAGAGCATCGTTTATCGGCCCTGTCAATTATCACTCTGGGAGTTGGTGTAGGTTTGACCGGGGTTCTGCCCTCTTATCTCGGCTTGATCTTCACGACCCTGATCATGAGTTTCGGATTTCATTACTACGAAACTACCAACCAATCCTTGACCTTGCAGTATTTTAATCACCTGTCGTCACCCTGGGTGTTCGGCAAACTTCGCAGCTATGCTGCAGCAACAAATATCGCGGTGGGCATATTCATTTTTGTCATCAGCTACCTGTTAAGCTATCAAATGATTTATGGATTTATCGGTGGATTGATAGTATTTGCTGGGATCCGGGGATTAAAGCAGAATCCCGCCCGATCGGATTTGGTGCCCCAGCATAAGAAAATGATTCTGCGGAAAAAATACTGGCTTTACTATTTTCTGACATTTATGTCCGGCGCCCGGCGGCAGATCTTCGTGGCTTTTGCCGTATTTCTACTGGTCAGGAAATTCGAATTCAGCGTTCAGGAGATCACCCTCCTGTTCATCCTGAACAACATTATAAATTATTTCCTCAGCCCCCTGATCGGCCAAGCAATTATTCGCTTCGGAGAGCGTCGTGTTTTATCGCTGGAATATTTCAGCCTAATCTTCATTTTCCTGGCTTACGCCCTAGTGGAGTCTAAATCGCTGGTAGCGATTTTGTATATATTCGATCATATTTTCTTTAATTTTTCGATCGGTATCCGCACCTATTTTCAGAAAATTGGCGATCCTCGGGATATCGCGCCCAGTATGGCTGCGGGATTTACCATCAACCATATTGCGGCAGTTATCATCCCGGCTGTGGGCGGCCTGTTATGGATCATTGATTACCGGATTCCCTTCATTGCCGGGGCGGGAATGAGTATGATATCCCTGGCGGCGGTACAATTAATATCCGGTAGCATCCGGAAAGCCCACAACGCCGTCATTAAATCTGATTGATGCAAATTTTAGTTTTGACATAATTTCCACCGACAATAGTACGTTATCCATTTACCTTTCCCGTACCACTGACATCCAGGCACAGACGGAAGCGAGGAATATCATGAGACATCTCACCCTGATCAGACACGCCAAATCAAGCTGGAAACAGGCAGAACTGGCTGACATTGACCGTCCCCTGAACAAACGGGGGCTGGCCAGCGCCCCAGTGATGGGCCGGGTCCTGATAGAGCGCGCGGTTAAGTTCGATCAGGTCTTCACCAGCAGTGCCCGGCGCGCCCGTCATACAATCAAGTTGATCTGTGAGGAAATCGGAATTGCACCGGCCTCAATTGTTATTAGCGACGATCTGTATACTTTCAGTTACCAGGATGTCCTGAAATGGCTGCAACGGGTCGACAATAATTACCACGATAT
>DAOWAH010000211.1 GCA_030634675.1 Fidelibacterota bacterium | reverse complement strand
GCCCTTAAATCAGGTGCGTACGACTTTATTCCCAAACCCTTTTCGGTTGATGAATTGAAGAATAAAGTGGCTCTGGCTTTGAAGAGGAAACTAATGACTACGGTGGACGATAGGGCTGAAAATTCTTTTCACGGGTTAATTGGTTCCTCCACGATAATGAAAAAGGTGTTTGAAAAAATCAGGCAAGTGGCAAAAGTTGATAGTCCGGTTTTGATAACTGGTGAAAGTGGCACGGGCAAGGAATTGATAGCCCGGGCAATTCATGCTGAAAGTAGTCGCCGAAGAAGGCATTTCCTCGCGGTGAATTGTGGTGCGCTGACCGATACTTTATTGGAAAGTGAATTATTTGGCCATGAAAAAGGTGCTTTCACGGGGGCAATCCGGCAGCATGCCGGGATTTTCGAACAGGCGGACGGCGGTACGATTTTACTTGATGAGATCGGTGAAATTTCAGTCGCTATGCAGGTAAAATTACTGCGGGTATTACAGCACCAGGTTTTTCAGCGGGTTGGCGGAGCGAACGAGATAACTACCGATGTGCGGGTCATTGCCGCAACCAACAAAGATCTGAAAAAAGCAATCAAGGAAAAAACATTCCGTGAAGATTTGTTTTTCAGGTTGAATGTTTTACCGCTACGGATACCGCCTTTGCGCGAGCGCTCTGGTGATATTAAAGATCTGATCGATCATATCGTGCATAAAAAGTGTGCGGAATTAGGGCGCGAAGTACCTGCTTTCGATGATCAGGCACTTGGTATGCTGGAGAACTATCCCTGGCCCGGTAATATTCGGGAACTCGAAAATTTTCTGGAGCGCCTGTTAATATTTTCCAAGGATGCCAGGATTGCACCGACGGCAATCTGTCTGGATGAACCTGACGAGACCCTTCCAACTGTCTCTGGTAAACTGACTGACGTGTTAGAAGAGACTGAAATCTTAATGATTAAAAGGGCTTTGCAGGAAACCGGTGGGATAAAACAGCGTGCAGCCCGTTTATTGGGAATCAAGACCAGCACCCTTTACTATAAAATGGATAAATATGGTATCGCTGCCGTTGAAAGCGGGTCCGAATCATGAAAAACTTCCGGTTGTTAATACTGATGATTGTCGCCCTGGTTATTTTGCCGGCCCAGGATTTTGGCCGGGCCTGGGATAATTTTTTAACTATTGATAGTGATTTGAATTCGGTTCTGGCCAAACTGGATAAGATTGTCGAGCACCAATCAATTTTACAGGCCGAGATTGAAGTTTTGAAAACAGATCGTACCTGGTACAACGGTTGGATCAATGAAATGCTGCTGGCGCGAAAGACAACCACATTTGCTACTCTGGCCGATTCTGCAGCAATTCTGCAAACCCGATCAGAACAATTGAAAATTTCCAGGGAGCAGGCTTTGCGCAGCTTGAAAAAAGAATATACAGATATTCTTCAACAGAGTAATTTAACCGATTCCGATAAGGAACGGGCTATCAGCCTTGGAACCTGGATGATGGGACGGCCGAGCGGTAAAATTGATTTACCCGACTACACTACGCTGCTCGAAATAGTATATGATAACGAACAGATCAGACAACTGGTTTGGCGTGATTTACGAGTTGTTGTGGCAGCAAAATTAACTATCGTGGATTCGTTGCTGAATGAGCGCTACCTGGAACAGGAGTTATTAAAGCGCCTGAATGAATTTCACCAAGATCTCAGCCTGCAGCAGGAATCTAACCGTGATTTGGGCTCACCGGCTTCATCAAGATCGGTTTTTACAGATGCTGAAGCCACTTTTGGCGGCGGGGAATACGATGTTAATAATGAGCTGGATGTCGGTTGGAAATCGACGCAGGAACTAGTTGATATAGCCCTGATTGAACAATCCGATTTGAATTTTAATCCGGAAGGGGCGGCCGTGGCCGGTACTCTGCCAGTCACCCGCAGCACCAGTGGTGAAATCTCGCGTTTGACCACCAAACGCCGGCATTACCAGGAAAT
Organism: Fidelibacterota bacterium; assembly: GCA_030634675.1. The sequence goes on along the minus strand of DAOWAH010000211.1, from coordinate 1,966 downwards.
ATTAGCCCGCCTTGAAGCAGAACTATCACCTGTCAAATAAACTATCCCTCCGAACTCTATTTTTAATTATAGCCGGAACTTCTGTGTTGTTATGCCAGCAGGCTAGCCTACAGGTAGCCACCTATTTTGATTCTAATGTGCGTGAAGCCTTAACCGACACCGATCAGTCGCTGGGATTTAAATTACGTGGTAATCTGCGCCATCAGATCACAAAGTGGGACTGGCTACTGGAAGGGAGTGTACTGACCCAGACCTACCTGGATGCCGTTTCTCCAGCCCAGTCTAAATTGGTAGTCAATTCCAATCTGGGTCTGCGGTACAATCTGACACCGGTCATCCAGGCTGCGGGAGTGTTGGACCATTTCCAGAAATCATTTTATGAAACGGGCTTTTCATATCGCTGGATTGACTATGCGCTGGTAGTTTATACTCAGGCTTCAAGTAAATTCAATCTCAGCACCAGGTATTCTCAGCGTAGCACCAATTATGCTACCCTAGATTCGATAAAATTCTTGGGTCAGACTGTAGAATTGCGGATTGGCTGGCATCACAGCTCGACCTGGTTGTTGGAAGGTCTGGTGGCGTGTAAACAAATCACTTTTCATGATTATCCGGCCCAGGGTGTAGTGGATGATACCACCCTGGTCAGTCTGTCAGCTTCCCAGGAGGATCGTGCCCGCACAGTGCAGATTCATGGTCGCTACCACCGTCAACTAATCCTGGGTACGATCGTGAGCTATGAAGCGGTTACCTCAAACAGTTTGATCGGCGGGTACAACCTATTGAGCGGCCGGATTTATCTCTCCTGCCGGCTGGGAAAGGACAGCATGCTCCACTTTATTATCCAGCGGGTTGATAAAAATTACCGCCGGGGTGACCTGTCCGGCGTGACCGCCTACCGCGACCCGGAGGAACGAATTCAAAACCGCACTTACTTGCAATTGGAACGTAAATTAAATCGGAGTGCCATCGTTTATTTCCAGGTCAGCCATCTGGCGAATGAAACACTACTGAATCAAAATTACTATAATAAAACCATGCTGGAGCTGGGTATTAAGTTGAAATTGTAGAACGGTTGATAACATTCAGTTACTTGTTTTTATTGGTAGAATTATATGGTATTTTAACGTCAGGAGAGACAAGGGCATGAAGTTATTAGAGTATTACAAAATCACCTTTTTGATATTTAGCCTACTGACATCAGCCTTAATCGCGAAAGAGCAGGTTACCAATAAGCCAGTTGCATTGAGCAAAACAGCAGTTGATTCGAAAGGTTATTTCGACGGCAACCGGATTAAAAGCGACCTGGAGAATAACGGCATGATCGTCAGTCACCGGATGACTGGTCATTCCGGGCTGGAATGGCCCAAAGGCAATAATACTTATGCGGTTTATGCCTCGGGCCTGTGGCTGGCAGGTAAAGTAGCTGGTGAAATTCGTACCGCGGCAGCCGAATATGCCCCTGAGCGGGTTCCCGGTCCCTATGGCACCGATCCTGAAGACCCGCGCCATAAACTATACAAAGTCAACCGCAGTGACCTGGCCGACTCCTATCTTAATGATGATTTTCAGAACTGGCCGGTGGATCTGGGTGCGCCCTGGGTGGAGGTGGATAATGATGGAACCTACAGTCCGCTACCGGCCGGGCCGGATCATCCCGATTTCATTGGCGACCAGGTAATCTGGTATGTCAGCAATGATGGTGATTCTGCCGGTCACACCATATTTGGTACGGCTCCCCTGGAAGTTGAGGTTCAGACGACCATCTTTGGTTTCGATCGTATAAATGTCACAGGTGATATCATATTCGTGAAAGAATTGATAATTAACAAAGGTGGCAATACCATCGAAGATATGTATATCGGTTTATGGTCCGACCCGGACCTGGGTAATGCCGGTGATGATTTTGTGGGCTGTGATACCATTTTAGGAATGGGTATCTGTTATAATGATGGTGTCGATTATG
>DAOWAH010000190.1 GCA_030634675.1 Fidelibacterota bacterium | reverse complement strand
TCCACTCCGATTCTGAATGAGGCAAATTGCACCAATACTTCCTGCCATGTTCACAGTCGCGATGATCCCGTACTGGGGCTGCTGCAGGTTAGGCTCTCACTTTCGGAGATCGATAAATCAAGGACCGCCTCTGAGATTAATTATTTCGCTCTGGTCAGCGTTTTCATTCTAGGTAGTATGATAATATTGGTAACCTTCACCCGCCGGACTATCCACCGTCCCATGGCCCACATCGTCCGGGCCAGTAATGAAGTGGCCAAGGGGAATCTGGATATCCGGATTCCGGTTGAAGAGTTCAGGGACGCTGACATGTCGCATGTGGGCAATGCCTTCAACAACATGCTTGATGAACTGGGCAGCGCCAATAAAAAACTGCGCCGCTGGTCCAAGAATCTGGAAGAGACCATCAGAATAAAAACCGAAGAAATCAAACGGACCCAGAACGAATTAATCCATATCGAGCGCATGGCATCACTGGGTAAACTATCTTCCTCGGTTGCCCATGAGATTAACAATCCCTTGTCGGGTGTATTGACCTATTCCAAGCTCGTATCCCGGCTGTTAAAAAATAAACCCATCAATCCGGATGACCTGAAGAATATCTTTGGCTACCTGGAAATGATTGAATCGGAAACCAAACGCTGCGGCAATATTGTTAAGGGATTGCTGGACTTTTCGCGCGACGAACCTTCCCGACACGAAATCGCACAGCTAAATAGTATCCTGACTAAGACCAAAACATTAATGGAACATTCCTTCAAAGTAGCCCAGGTTGAGCTGGTTACTGACTTCACCGCCACCCTGGATACGATTCAATGCAATCCAAACCAGATCAAACAGATCTGTATAGCCGTCTTGGTAAACGCCATTGAGGCTATCACCAAAGAGGGTAAAGTAACATTTGCATCGCATAATAATGATGAAATGACTGAAATTAATATTGAGATTACCGACAACGGATCAGGAATCCGCCAGGAAGACATAGACCGGATCTTCGAACCATTTTTCACTCGTAAAAAAGATGGCGCCGGCTCGGGGCTGGGCTTGGCGGTAACTTATGGCATCATTCAGCAGCACAAGGGTAGAATTGCCGTTGAGTCAGAATTAACCAAAGGCACTAATTTTATAATAACATTGCCCTTATATACACAAATCGAGGAAAATTCAAATGCAGAATAAGCTTTCCATCCTAATTGTCGATGATGAACTATCGGTTCGTGATTCATTGAGTAATTGGTTTTCCGCGGATGGATATGATGTAAGCAGCGCGGAAAATGCAGTTGCGGCGTTGAAGGAGCTGGAACGTAAGGAGTTCCAAATCATTCTGATAGATATCAAGATGCCCGGAATGGATGGACTGGAATTGCATCGCCGCATCAGGGCAACTAATAATAATGCGATCGTTATCATTATGACCGCCTTTGCCTCGGTTGACTCAGCCGTGGAAGCCCTGAAAGACGGTGCCTATGATTATATCTGCAAACCGTTTGACCCTGATCAGCTCTCCCAGATAATTCATAAGGCTTCCCAAATAGCGGAAACGGAGGCCGGGACCGAGCTGGAAGAAGAACAACCGCGAGAGCTCGAAAACGTTGAGAATATTATCGGTAACAGCCCACCCATGGTCGAAGTCTTTGAACAGGTAAAGGTCGTTTCCGGGACCGACTCGACCGTTATTATAACCGGCCAGAGCGGCACCGGTAAAGAACTGATTGCCCATGCCATCCATATCAATTCCCATCGCCGCTATTTTCCAATGATCATCGTTCACTGCGGCGCCTTGGCGGAAACCCTACTGGAGAGTGAATTATTCGGCCATGAGCGGGGTGCCTTTACCGGTGCCAGCTACCATCGCAAAGGTAAATTTGAAATGGCCAATGGTGGAACCCTGTTCCTGGATGAAATCGCCACCGTTTCAACTAAGATGCAGATCGAACTGCTGCGCGTCCTGGAATCCAAAACCTTTACGCGGGTTGGTGGCAGTAAGGAAATAAAATCCGACTTCCGCGTAATTGCCGCCACCAATCGTAATTTAAAAAGCCTGGTCAAGGAAGGCAAATTCCGGGAAGATCTATTCTATCGTCTGAATGTATTCAATATTCATATTCCTTCTTTAAAAGAGCGCCAGGCGGATATCCCCGATCTGGTTGATCATTTCATAAAAAAATACAATCAGCTTATGAACCGGTCCGTCAAGAAAATCGACCGGCAGGCCCAAGATGTGCTTGCCCGGTATGATTTCCCGGGTAATGTGCGTGAACTGGAAAATATTATTGAACGCGCCATTGTACTGTGTAAGGGTGGCACCATCAAATTGAAGGATATTCCAATTAGTGAAGAACCGACGATTACCGGCGCGGAGAGTATTGCCGAAATTGAGAAGGATCATATCGAACGAATTCTGGACAAGTACAGTTGGAATATCTCCAAAACTGCCAAATCGTTGGGGATTGATCGTGCCACCCTGTATAACAAGATTAGTAAATACGGTATTAACAGGACCTGAATAGAGATACAGCCAAACGTTTGCCGAAAATTAATTTATTGATCACCAAAATCAGGATTGCGTCCGGTTTTAATTTACCCCGCTCATGATCTGTTCATAATGATTTCCCACACCGGTACAATCTACTTGGTCCCCATATCAATCGATGCTGATAATATTCTTCAACAATTGCAGGATGCTATCCGGCATCAATTCAATTACATTACCAGAATTAAAGAACAGTATTTCGATCTGAGCCAGTATTTTAATCCCGAGCGCGTCCAATATTCCGCCAACGATATATTATCTCAGCTCCTTGATCAGGTACCGGATAATCAGGATAAGATCATTTGTTTAACCGGAGTTGATATTTATATTCCTGTCCTGACCTTTATATTTGGCCAGGCTTACTTGGGCGGCCAGGCTGGTGTGGTGTCGGACTACCGCCTGAAAAATGAATTCTATGGCATGCCAGGCAATGATGAATTGTACCACCAACGACTCATGAAATGCGTGATTCATGAACTGGGGCATATGTTTGGACTGCGGCATTGTAACGGCCTTGATTGTATCATGCGCTCAGCGACCTATGTGGAAGATATCGATCAGAAATCGATCCATTTATGCAGAAAATGTTCTCTGCAACTGCGATAACATTCTTCCGCATTTTTATCAACAAAATGATTCATCTCCTCTTTGTTAGTAGAGAACATGAAATGTCCGTCCTTGTTGAAAATACGAACGAATTCGATCTATATTTCTAACTCAAATAGCCTGATGGAAACGCTAATAAATTCCAGTTCTTATCTTAATTCAGTCTGCACTCAGGAATTATCAGTGTACTTTAACTTATGTCGCATGACGTATTCTTGAGCCTGTGCGTTTGCTTCCTCTAATGGCATGCTGCCATTTTTTACAGCTTCGACTTCATTCATGGTTCGTTGGTAATCCAAGGGATGCTTATGCTTATATTCAGCGATCGTCATCCGGCCATGAATCCAAGTCATGCTCATCGGATATTCCTTGGGATGAAGCATCACAAAAAAGATATGCCATACCAGTATGGCCAGGGTTGCCAGCCAAGCTTCATACAAATGTAAGACTTCGGCGACTTTAATCATCCAAATGGGCGAATACTGGGTGAAAAATACCGGAAACCACAGGATAAATCCTGTGACAACCATAACAATTGTTCCCCAGATAAGCGCCCAGTATTCAGCTTTCTCGGTATAATCAAACCGTTCGAACTGAGGTTCTTCCTTGGTCAGGTGTAAACTGTAAAGCATCAATTGATAGAAGCCCTTGATATCGCTGATTCCTGGTAGCATAGCTATTATAAACTGCCGTCCACGTTTTGCTACGATTGCTTCAATAATATGCCAAAAAGAAAGTACAATCATCAGGACTGCGGCAGTTCGATGTACTATTCCCCGCACCGTTTCGGTTAATCCAATCCTTCCTAACAAGTCGGCCCAGAAGGTGTCAAGATATTTCAAAGCAAAACCGGTAATCACCAGGGTAAAAAAGGATATGATAAGTAGAATATGTTGGTAGACTTGTGATTTCGAATACCGCTGGATGTAATCCTGCGGCTCTTCTTTCTGATATTTATGGATCAGGTGCTCGATAAAAATGATTAGGTTGTGGATAAACATCCCACCGATCACGACTATGATCAGAATGATATAGACGATTTTTACATAGTATTCCACTGGTTTTTCAGCAAGAATAACGGATTGATGGGTATAAGATTGGGAAAATTTATCCGTTGCTCCCGGGTGACATTCGCCGCAGGTTTCACTCAAGTTGGACAG
>DAOWAH010000371.1 GCA_030634675.1 Fidelibacterota bacterium | reverse complement strand
CACGGCCGCCAGGTAAAGCTGATCGGGATTCTGAATTGCGGATATATCAATTCGTTGATTTTTAACAGGCTGATCGGGATAGCCCGCCGGAACAGCATATTTGCAAACGGTGGCAGTGTGGCTGAATTCGGCCAAATCCTGCTTTAATGTGCCAGTAACGATTGCTTCACAGATCGCCACAAAATCACTTTCCAGGATTGCCAGCACATTCATTCCCTCTGGATCGCCGAAGCGGGCATTGTATTCAATTAATTTGACGCCCGCGGCAGTCACAATAAATCCGCCATAAAGTATACCCTGGTAGCCCTCACCAAATTCCTGCATTAAAGCCTTAATGGTTGCTATATTAATTGCCCGGGCCGCCTGAATATCTGTTTCGGTCAGGAACGGTAACAGATGATTGGCATCCGAATAAGAACCCATCCCGCCGGTATTTGGGCCGGTATCACCTTCGAAAGCGCGCTTATGATCCTGAACCAGCGGCATATGTGCCAAATGTATACCATCACTGAAACTCATCAGCGAAAATTCCTCACCGATCAATTTTTCTTCGATCACAAATGACTTATCGGCGTCGATTAGTTCCTGGCAATAATTCATTGCATCCCGATGCGAATGGAGATGATCGCCTGCGACCTTTACACCCTTACCACCCATCAGACCATCATATTTTACCACGTATAAATCACCCAGCTCCTTCAGATAATCCTGAACACCTTCCATTGAATCGAAAACCCGATACGGCGGCCCACCAGGAATATTATATTTCGCCAGTAAATCCCGTGTAAATGCTTTACTGGTTTCGATCTGAGCCAATTTCTGCTTGGGACCCACACAGGCGACTCCTATCTCCCAAAGGGCATCGGCAAGACCTGCTGCCAGGGGTGCCTCAGGTCCAATTATTGCGATATCAATCTGGCAGGACTTAGAATATTTTATTACCGCCATTGGATCATTAATATCATTTACACTATACCCGGCGCATAATGATTGGATACCGGGATTTTTACTGGTTGCCATACAATATAGCATGGTGGATTGGGGTGAGTGGTTAACGGCACGAGCAAGGGCATGCTCCCGGGCGCCGGAACCAATCAAAAGAATATTCATGGTTTACTCTCTGGTTACTTGCTGCGTTTCAAACTGGCGCATTTTGTTTTCATCTACATCGCCGGTCACGTACTTCCCGTCCAGACAGGCCATACAAGGGCGATCAATGCCGTGGTCACCTTTGCGGGTAACGGCTTCCAGCAAATCGTTCTGGCGCTGATAGAGCAGGCGGTCAACGCCAATAAATTCGGTAATTTCTCTTTCGGTGAATCGGTGGGCGATCAATTCTTGCCGAGTGGGAATATTGACACCGTAAAAACAGGGGAATTTGACCGGCGGACAAGCGGAAATGAAATATACTTTTGTTGCGCCAAACTCCCGAATCATTTTAACGATTTCTTTGCTGGTGGTACCGCGGACGATGCTGTCATCCACGATCATTACTTTTTTATTACGAATCTCTAATTCCTGGGGTACCAGCTTATAACGCACTGATTTACGTCGTCGTTCTTGTCCAGGCATGATGAAAGTACGCCCGATAAACGGATTTTTATATAATCCTTCGGAATAACGGACTCCCAGTGCTTGTGCTACGGAAAGAGCGGCGGTATTGGCTGTGGATGGTGCTGGTATTACGATATCTGGTTTTTCATTGGGATATTTGTTTTTCCAGCGGAAAGCCAAGTTTTGGCCCATCCGTAATCGTGCTCGATAGACGCTTATGGCATTCATCATTGTATCGGGGCGGGAAAAATATACATATTCGAAAATGCATGGAGTAAAACTTTGCCGGTCAGGAATCCGATTTTGGATCGTGCCGTTTTCAGGTAAAAAAATAACTTCGCCCGGCTGAACATCACCGGTGTGTTTAAAGCCGAGGGCATAATAGACGGAAGTTTCCGAACAGAAAATATAATCAGTGGTTCCGTCGGGATTTTGGCGTTTACCTTTGGTCAGGGGGCGTATCCCGTGCGGATCGCGAAAAACTACCATTCCTTTTCCGATAATAACTGCCACAACCGAATAAGCTCCACTTACATGCCGGTAAACTTCCTGTACGGCATTGCAGACTTGATCAAAGAAATCGGGAGGTTCCGGTAAATCGGCT
>DAOWAH010000279.1 GCA_030634675.1 Fidelibacterota bacterium | reverse complement strand
TTGATGAAGACCAGGTACCGGGTATATCCATCCTGCGGGAGTTTATCGGCGGCAGTGATCTGCATTATTGATCCCTTCTTCGGTCACTTCTGACGAGTGACCAATGACTTATTAATGCACGTGCCCGTGATCCAGCTCTTCAGGTGTCGCTTTTCGAATGGCTTCCACAGTAACGTCAAAATTCAAAACCAGTCCTACCAGGGGATGATTACCGTCAATAGTAACCTCGTTACCATCGATCTTGCGCACTAAAATCATGGTGCTATTACCATCGTCGTCCTCGGCCTGCAATTGCATACCTTCTTTCAAATCATCAATTCCTTCAAAAGCGCTAAGGGGCATTGTTTGCAGTAATTCCGGTTTAACCAGACCATAACCATCCTCTGGCTGTACTGTAACGTGCAGTTTATCCCCGATGGTTTTTCCGATTAATTCTCGTTCCAATCCCGGAATTATTCCACCGGCACCATGGAGATAGGTCATGGGCTTTTCACCTTCGGATGAATCCAGTATGGTGCCTTCTTTGTCGGTGAGTGTGTAGTGGATGGACACGACTGATTGATCAATAATTTTCATGAGTAATCCTATTTTATCATTGTAAATGATTAATAGCCAACCGCTGCATTTTCCCCGCGAGGATCAGCACCGCCATAATATCCGGTGGAGTCAGCCATAATACAATTTGCACGGCCCATGTAACCCCAGGGATGCACCTCGACCACATGCCCCAGTTCCTGCAGGTTGGTGATCACATCTTCAGACATTCCGCGGATCTCCCCATAGACCACATCCGGGTACCACTGGCTGTGTACTCGTGGGGCGGATACCGCTTCCTGGATATCCATACCATAAATGGTTGAATTTAGAATAACCTGCAACACGGTAGTGATAATGGTAGCACCGCCGGGAGCTCCCACCAGCAGATATGGTTGTTGATCTTTTAATACAATTGTGGGAGTCATGGAACTGAGCATCCGTTTTCCAGGAGCGATGGCGTTGGCCTCATTGCCCAGGAGATCGAAGGCATTAGGCACACCCGGTTTAGCGGAAAAATCATCCATTTCATTATTTAAAAAGAAACCGGCTCCTTCTACTATAATCCCACAGCCGAAACTGAAATTGAGGGTAGTGGTCACGCTGACGGCATTGCCCAGACGATCGATTACCGAGTAATGGGTTGTCTCCGGGCTTTCAGCTGGTAATTGTTGCCCCGCAGATACATCGCCGGACGGTGTGGCTTCATTCAAACGGAGGTCATTAATTCGCTGCCGGGCGTATTCTTTGGACGTCAACAGAGATAATGGAACATCCCAGAAATCGGGATCGCCGAGATGCTCGGCCCGGTCCGCATAAGCTCGTCGCTCTACTTCCGTGAGCAGGTGGATACAAGCTGATGAATTCCAGCCTAGTGAATCGATAGGAAAATTTTCCAGCATATTCAACATCTGGATTACCAGTACACCGCCGGAACTGGTGGGGGGCATAGAAATGATTTCGTAATCACGAAATGTCCCGGTGACTGGTGGCCGGTATTGTGCGGTATAATTCAGCAAATCCGCTTTTGTCATCAAGCCGCCGCCCCGGCTCATTTCGGCGACAATCAAATCGGCTACTGCACCGCTATAGAATCCATCACGCCCATTCTTTGCAATCTGTTTCAAAGTCTTAGCCAAGTCTTTTTGCACCAGCTTATCACCAGCCTGCCAGGGCTGACCGTCGGATTTGATAAAAATCGCTGCGGCTCCCGGATTGCGGGTAAAGAAATCGTGAGAGTAATTCAGATAGCGTGCATAGCGTCGGCTGATGGGAAAGCCTTTATGTGCAAGTCGGATGGCCGGCGCCAGTAATTGTTTTTGTGAAATATTTCCTGATCCGTAATCGCGCCAGGCGCGCAACAAGCCGCCGACACTGCCGGGAACACCGGCTGCCAGATGTGAGTAGGTTGATAGATTTTCAATTACCGCGCCGGTCGAATCTAGGTACATATCTCGGTCAGCGCCCGCCGGCGCTTTTTCTCGATAGTCCAGGGCGAAACTGCTTCCGTCGGCCAGATAAGCAACCATGAAACCTCCCCCTCCGATATTTCCGGCTTGGGGGTGGGTCACTGCCAGGGCAAATCCGGTGGCTACGGCCGCATCGATGGCATTACCACCCTTCTTTAAAATTTTCACCCCAACTTCCGAAGCAAGCTGCTTTGCTGAAACGACCATGCCGTTTTCGGCAAAAACTGGGTTGGGATCAGCCGCCGGCGCTAAGGATAAAATAATGAGTGCTGTAAGTGAAAGTCGGAGCGTATTGGTCATAATATTAATTCGTTGACTAATGATTTAGACAAGAATATAAAAACTAAAGATCATACTTCGACACTCTCAGTATGACCTTTAATTCAATTAAAACTTAGCGGCGGCTTTGTAGTTTAGCCAGTAAACGCAGAATTTCCAGGTACAGCCAGATCAGCGTGACCAGTAATCCGAAGGCACCGTACCATTCCATGTATTTCGGGGCGCCCCGTTCGGCCCCTTCTTCGATAAAATCAAAATCCAGGACCAGATTCAACGCGGCAATACCAACGACGATCAAGCTGAATAAAATACCAAAATTGGAGCTGCTGTGAATCAGTGGGATTGATTTACCAAAAAAGCCCATTATGAAACTGATCAGGTAGATAAAAAATACACCACCGGTGGCTGCTGCAATGCCCAGCTTGAAATTTTCTGTCGGTTTGATCAAACCGGAGCGGTAGGCGATTAGTAATGCCGCCAGGGTTCCGAAGGTGAGGAATATGGCCTGATTCACGATACCGGGATACATCTGATCAAAATATTTTGATATGCCTCCCAGGGCTAGACCTTCCAGCAGAGCATAGGCCGGAACGGTGTAGGGGGCCAGGTGCTTTTTAAATACCGTAATCAGGGCTACGATCAAGCCACCAATTACGCCCACCATCATCAAGCCACCCATCCGGGGATCGTTGGTTGGCAGATTCCAGGTGAATATGGCAGTGGTCATTAATAGTAATAGTGACAGGGCAGTTTTGTTGACTGTTCCCATGATGGTCATGGCCTGATCGGCGGCGACCCGACCGGCTTTAACGAAAATTTGTGCCCGTAAGGCCGGATTACCGGAACGG
>DAOWAH010000138.1 GCA_030634675.1 Fidelibacterota bacterium | reverse complement strand
CCTTGATGCCTTGGATCTGGGCATCCTCGACTTTCGCTCAATTAGGGTGGAACTTTATGTCAATGAAAGGTGTAACAAAATCCTGCATGCCCTTGTACCCAGGCATACAACCTTGTTCTTTCAGGAAAAAGTGAATGGATGCCATTGCCGACACATACTCAGAGATCGATAACCTGGCTTACAATTGAAAGAGATAGGGTCAGGCCTACTTATGAGGAACTTATATTATGCCTTAAATCATCTCTTCATTCAACATATGACCTGTTGAAACGTCCCGATGAAGCTGAACTTGTCCTTTTGGCAAAAGTTTGAATTGTGAATAAAGGAAAGTTTAATTCATAATTCAGAACTCGTAATTTTCTATCAGGGCGATTCCCAGAACACGTTTATTTTACAAGGCTTAGCTGTCCATTGCCTAAAAATTGGACATTCAACACATCCACAACTTCCACAAACACCTCTGTTTTAGAGGGATTGTGTTTGAGAAATATGCTCTTTTTGTTTTGAAACTGTCCAATCTTTCTGCGGTTTAAGAGTCAAAATTTACGAGGTCTGTAATTCAAGCTTTTTGATACCAATCTTTTTGCGATGCTGATAAAATTTAAGGGCGGCCAGATATCACTCAATCCTTAATTTGGTCCTGGCCGCTAAAATGTCATTAAAGTAGATCGTCAGATTATATTCATTGCCTGCCTCTAACCCGTAATCACATTTGTTAAAGTTAGTATGGAGGTTGACAATGTAGAGCGGTTCTTCCCCTTCTTCTTGGTTAATTCTAATATTGGTGTCACCCTCACCATGAGTAAACTGGGCAGTAGTGCCTTCAACCACCACCTTAACGGTAGTATCTTCTATAAAGGAGCTGTTAGCGTCAAAAATGGCAAATTTCAGCGGCAAGGTAGAGTTTGCCTGTATCACAGATGTTAAGGTTTCAGTGGCTGATCCTGCTTGGTATCTGATAGGCGGTAGCCAGCTAAAATGGTTGACATAGAAAGTTATGCTTAGTTCGCTGGTTAGATTCGCTTCATTTGTGGCAGTGATTGTTAAGGTGTTTTCTCCTAATTGGGTTAGCAAGATATTATCGTTGTTGTTGATCGGGTTACCGTTTAACAGAACGGTTTGGCTGGTTGCAACTGTCTCAGGATCCTCTACGGTAAACTTGAAGCTGGTCGGCAAGTGGTCAAAATATATCTTGCCATCTATAGGGCTGGAAATGGTTATAACCGGCGGGGTTGTATCCTGCGGGGCCGGCGGGCCGACAGAAGAGACGCTGATATTAACCGTTTCGCCACCTATCGCTAAGTCAGCGCCGTAAAGGCTTATTGCCCAAACTCCTGCTTCTGGATTTGTAATGCGGTAAAGTTCATAGGTTAAGCCTTTGGCATAATATATATTCGGATCGCTAGTAGCAGGCGTAATTTCCGCTCCGCCTGGCGAAGTAAGGGTTGTGTTTACATCGCTGCCAGGCCAAGTTGTTAAAAAAGTTGCTGACTGCTGTCCAGTAGGTACAGCAACCGAAGCAATGTAGGTGTCCCCGGTGGACATAACAGAGCTTTCGCTGGCAAGCAAGTTACCTCCGGAAATCTGCGTTGCTATTTCAAAATAAACATTTTGCAGTTGATTGGGATCGGTCAAAGCAAAATATTTGCCGCCTGTTGTATCGGCTATACTCTGCAAAAGAGCAGAATTGGTGCTATATCCAAGCCCGATGGTATAGATAGGCCAGCAGTCGTTGTCGTTATTTTCGTTTTTGTAAAGATCGGCTTCATTATTGTAAGAGCCCATTCCGTCAGTCAAAAAAACGGCGGCCTTTTTGTACGGCTGCGTTGATGAATTTAACTGGTTGTAGCCTTCTAATAGTCCTGCGCTAAGGCTGGTGCCGCCTGAACTGTCAATTAAATCAACGGCTGATTTTATATTGTCGCGATTTTCAGTTAGTGGTTGCAATGACCAGCGGAGATATGACCAAGAATCAAAATCTACGATAGCTATCTGGTCATTATTTTGGGCTGTATCAATAAATATTTTTGCTGCTTCTTTTCTTAGATCTTGCGGGTCGTTCCATGTCATACTGCCACTGGAATCTATTATCAGAGCAACATCGATTAATTTAACAGCTTCTGGAGTTTCACTATTCGTTATAACAATATCATCAATATATCCACGAAAATTGCCTATTGAAGGTGCGTAATCGTAAGCTATTAAGATTCTGTCTATTGTTTTTCCGTTTAGCCACTGGCCAATATTACATATTATTTGAGACCAGGTACCAATGCTGCCTCGACCGGCTCCTGGATGCATACTAATCCCATTATGATCTATGGCTCCTGAGTCTCTTAAGGTAGTTCCATCAGTCATTACTAAATCAACTGAAACGTAACGGCCGAGTTCTTGCTGGGGATAAATCCAGAACATTAGTTTAGTATCAGCAGTAATTGGTACGTCGACATCGAATACCTTAAAATAGTAGTATGAGTCTGAATCAGAGGTATCTAGTCCGGCGTATCTTATGGCAAATTTTCCTATATGAGTTTGTTCACCTTCGACAACACCGCACTCAGGATCACCTATGCCTCCGTATCCGATAACATTAACTTCTCCCCCGCCAGTTGTATCCAAAGTGTCAATCCATGTCACTGCAGCATCGTAGTTTTTCTCTACACTCGTTCGGAAGAACACTGGACCATTTGCGCAAGGAATTGGAACTTCGTCTTCTGGTAACTCCCATCCCTTAATCATGTGAGTTGCCTTCCCGGCTAAGCGCAGGTAGAAGTCTGAGGAGATGTAAGTTCCATCAGCACTTAAAGTAAGAAAATATTGATCCGTAGGGATCATTGAATAATCTTCCGCCCCCTTTGCAATGGCTGTTCCTTCGTCATATTCGTCAAACATTGCTATATACGTATTTGGAATACCGGCAGTTGCGATATTGTAAGCCTGTTTCCAGAACAATTTGCCAGATCTTCTTGGAATCTCATTTCGTTTATCACTGTTCCAATTAGACCAAGCAAATCCCGGAAAGATAACTGGTTGATAATCTATGCCATGTGCATTACAATAATCTCTGTCAGGGATCAAAAGACTACCTTTATAATTATCAACCTCCTCATCAGTTGAATAACGTCCGACAGTCCAAGGGGTGATCATGTCAAGATTCTTGTAAACATCCTCAAAACCTTCCTTAGTTTCTCCTCTTTCACCTGTTCGCCAATCAATAGGTACTCCCCCTACAACATAACATCCTCTATCTTTGAACCAGTTGATAAGATTATTGAATTGTTCAGCTGTTGAAGGGCGATGATCTTTAATGGGATGCTTAGGGCAATTCTTAAAACCAATTCCCCAGATAGCAACAACTGGCTTTCCATCTTGCTTGATATATTGTGGAGAAGAAATCAAATCAAGTTGGTTGACATTAGCGACCCATTCTTCCCAATCCTTTTTTATTACTTCTATGAATTCAGTTCTTTCTTCAGTTGTTTCTACACTCATTTCCGAAATATCATACATTACGTAGAATATTCGGCCATAGGCTTCCGCAGCACTTTTTATCTTCTCAGCAATCTCGTTTTGGGTAATGACAAACCAATCATCCCCATAGTAACCGCTGAGCGGATCATCAACGTGAAATCGCTGCAAAGCAATCCCATCAATCCCGTAGCTTTGCATCCAACTGAAATGAATGTCAATTACTTCATCAGAATAAGAAGAAAATAGTTTAGCTGCCTGTCCATTACCTAAGTTGGCATATCCTGTTTGAAATAGAGCCGATAAAGGATACTCTGAAATGTCTGGATAAAGCTCAAATTTAGTGTTTCCCTTGGATGGTGCATTCTTTAAGTTGCCATCTACATCTAATGACCAATGTTTCCAACCCACTTTTGTCCCGACAAGTGAGCCATCATCCTCACAACTAAACCATCCTTGATAACCGCAAATAATTTTGCCTGTAATATTGGAAGCATCGACAAAATCAACCGCATACATTGCACATACAGTTGATTTAGAAACAAACAATACTACCAATAAAACAGTTATCAAAAAATAGTAACTCTTATTTGATATTAGCTTTCTTGACATTTTTCACTTCTCCTTATTCTAAATTTTGGCTGTTTAGCACCGAACAAGCGGAAAAAATTCCCCCCTAATTGGGATAACCGGCTAGAAAAAGCGCCAGCTTTTTCCAGCCCGAGTTATCCCAATTGTCGTGTGCAAACATACTGAAACTACTGCCAACATGCTATTATTCACAATTCACAATCTGCAAAAGAGTTAGAAAAAGGCAGGATGATTGCTACCCGCTGTCTGCTTATTATTCAATCTTCATTTTTGCCTTTGCCGCCAAGATATTATCAAAATAGACAGCTAACCTATATTCATCGCCTGCCTCTAACCCGTAATCACATTTGTTAAAGTTAGTATGAATATTGACAATATAGAGCGGTTCTTCCCCTTCTTCTTGGTTAATTCTAATATTGGCGTCGCCCTCACCATGAGTAAGCTGGGCAGTAGTGCCTTCAACCACCACCTTAACGGTAGAATCTTCTACAAAGGAGCTGTTGGCGTCAAAAATGGCAAACTTCAGCGGCAAGGTAGAGTTTGCCTGTATCACAGATGTTAAGGTTTCAGTGCTTGATCCTGCTTGGTATCTGATAGGCGGTAGCCAGCTAAAATGGTTAACATAGAAAGTTATGCTTAGTTCGCTAGTTAAATCCGCCTCATTGGTAGCAGTAATTGTTAAAATATTTTCTCCTAATTCGGTTAGTAAGATATTATCGTTGTTGTTGATTGGGCTGCCGTTTAACAGGGCGGTTTGGCTGGTTAAGGCTGTCTCAGGATCCTCTACGGCAAAGTTGAAGCTGGTCGGCAAGTGGTCAAAATATACCTTGCCATCTATAGGGCTGGAAATAGTTATAACCGGCGGGGTTGTATCCTGCGGGACCGGCGGACCAACACTGGAAACACTAATATTAACCGTTTCACCTTGAGGTGCCAAATTTGTTCCATAAAGATTTGCTGTCCAGTTTCCAGCTTCCGGATTTGTTATACGGTAAAGCTCATAGGTTAAGCCTTTGGCATAATAAATATTCGGATCGCTGGTGGCAGGTGTTATTTCGGTTCCGTTTGGCGCAGTAAGGGTTGTATTCACATCACTGCCAGGCCATGTTGTTAAGAAGGTTGCTGATTGTTGTCCCCCAGGAATCTCTACTGAAGCGCTGAAGGTATCCCCTGTGGACATAACAGAGCTTTCACTAGCAAGCACATTGCCTCCTGAAATCTGCGCTGCTATTTCAAAATAGACATTTTGCAGTTGATTGGGATCGGTCAAAGCAAAATATTTGCCGCCTGTTGTAT
>DAOWAH010000388.1 GCA_030634675.1 Fidelibacterota bacterium | reverse complement strand
TCAGACAGGATTCGATTATACTCGGCAGATCCGATATTGTCGGTGTGGCCCTGTATTTCAACTTTGGCCTTCGGGTTTCGCGATAGCATGACGGCAACTTCATCCAGAACTGAATAATACTGCGGCTTAAGTTCAAACCGATCAAAATCGAACAGGATATTTTCAATCTCACCGGCAGTTGTTTTTCGCGTATCCGCCCTGTTTATTTCCTTGCGGCTTGTTTTCTTATGATTAGTGAGACTTGCAAATGTCGATTTTTCAGCACAGCCGTCCTGGTTGACCCTAACTCCCTTAGGCGTGTACATACAAATATCTGCATAGTCGGGTATGCCATCTCCATCGCTGTCTTTTTCGGATCGATCGCCAGCGCTAAAGTTTTTTAAAACCATTTTAGGGGCATTAAATTGTATGGTCTTTAAACTGGATTTCGAGATAGAGAACTCGGAGACAGTATCCGGTGCCATTCGAATTTGATTCGGTTCTAATTTCCCGGTGATCAGGTCACCATTATTCAGCAGGATTCTTGTATCTGCCTGATAGTCATTTATAAATTCAATTCGATTGATATTAGCGGATTGAACAGTTTTTGTAAGGTAGGTGGCACGAATGCGAATGCTGGGATTTAAGAATCTACCGGAAAATCGGTCGTTATTTTTCATCGTAAAGATAGTGGTCGTAATCGGATAACTGGGTCCTTGAATTTCGCGCTTTATTCGATGGATATTTTCTTTTTTAAATTCTTTTGTTTCCCCATTATCCTGAATAAATTTTACACCGGAATCTACCCAGGAACCGCTGAATTGATCATTGTTGATTGTTTTTACGATCCATCTTCCAACAGAACGATTTTCAAACGCTATACTTTTCAGAAATTCGTTCTTGATGAGAATTTTACCGTAGGGCGTCTGAACAGTGAAAGAGGGATTCTGTACCGTTCCGAAAAGTTTATCGCCGTTTTTAATATAAACGATATCGGCCTGTCCTAAATGCGGACAGAATAAGAAAAATACTGCCAGAATAATTAAGGCTCGTATCACTTTTTTCATTGGTCTAAAATCTCCTAAAGTTCTTGTCAAACCACATTAAAAATTCTGTATATTATATCGGTTAAAATTTAATATACTTAAATAAAATCATAATGTTATTTGTACGATTGTGACTTTTACAAATTATCAAGATGGGCTTATAGATTTTTATATATTATTTCAAAGAATTAGGGCGATAGTAAAGATGGCCAGATTGCCCAGAACATGAATAATGATCGGAACCAGCAGGTTTTTTTCGATTTCATATGCGATGGCAAACAGAATTCCGCCGATTATCTGGGTTATGGGAATGAGGTGACCGGAAGAATGGGGAAGTACAAACAGCAGGGTGCTCATCGCCACAGCAAAGAATACACCCCACCGTCTTAAAAACCCGTAGAGAATACCCCGGAAAAAAATTTCTTCTGCAATCGGCCCGATAAATGCGCCGACTACAAAAAAAAGGATTAATTTTGATCCTTCCTGCGGCAGGGGCTGGAAAAGCACCTGCGTGCTGAAATCAAAAAGATTGAGTATAACCAGAGCCAAGCCGGCAGCAGCTCCGAATGCAATCGCCCATATCAATCCTTTTTTAAATCCCTGAAATGTGTCGGCCACTTGCAGGCCGATTGCTGACAGACTCTTTTCCCCTTTGCGGATGAGGATAAGCAGTAAAATAACCGCGATAAGGCGTGCCAGCCCAACGCTTGCGAGAGGGGCAAACAGACCGCGCGCAATTAAAAACCGGCTAACGATCTCAATTGAGACAACAATTAAGACCGATATGATGAGGGTGTTTATTTTAATTTTGTTTGCTTCCATCCAAGAGATCTCAATGCCTTGTAGGCATACCATTGACTGTACCAGTCATTGGATGTCTCAATTTTATTGATAATTTCACTGATAGCCTGCCTATTTCCTCTTTGGCCCAACGCAT
>DAOWAH010000105.1 GCA_030634675.1 Fidelibacterota bacterium | reverse complement strand
GGTTATTAAATATGCTGACATCCCCGGTTATCCCCGCCCAACGGTAGAGGGTCATGCCGGAGAATTTGTTTTCGGTGAGCTGAACGGAATTTCCGTATTGGGCGCCAAGGGACGTTTCCATTTTTATGAGGGACACGATTTTCATACCGTTACCCTGCCGGTGCAATTATTTCACAAATTGGGTGTGGATACTTTGATCATTACCAATGCCGCCGGGTCCACCAGGCGGCATTTACCACCGGGAACTCTGATTGCTTTGAGCGGTCACTTAGATGGTACATTTCGCCACAATGCGGATGATCCCAAAGTGGTCGCAGGACCTCCATTTCATGACAAAAAATTGCTGAGTTTGGCACAGGCTGCGGCCGAAAAAACCGCTGTTGAATTGGCTACGGGTGTATATTGCTGGACACTGGGACCGGCCTATGAAACGCCCGATGAGATCAAGTATTTCAGTGATCTGGGGGCGGATGCGGTGGGAATGAGCACAGTACCGGAGTTGCAGGCCGCGGCGAGATTTGATCTGCCGGCTTTAGGAATATCCTGCCTGACTAACTACGCTGCCGGTATCACCGACCAACCTTTGACCCACCAGGAAGTAATGGAAACAGCTGAGGCCGTGAAGGATAAATTCACAAGACTGATTGTAGCCGTGATTGGAAATATTGGAAGCCGATTGGTCTAAATATAACTTGAGGAATAGAAATGTCGATATATATCAGGCCGGAAATTGAACAGCTAAAAGACGAATTTATTGCTACTCGCCGAGACATTCATCAACACCCGGAACTGGGTTTTCAAGAAAAACGCACGGCGGCTCTGGTGGCCGAACGGCTGACATCATATGGTATGGAAGTACAAACCGGGATCGGTAAAACCGGTGTGGTTGGAACTTTAACCGGTCCGCAATCAGGGCCGATGATCGCCCTGCGGGCTGACATGGATGCTCTGCCGATCCAGGAGACAGGTGCATTAGAATACAAATCGGTTAATGATGGAATAATGCATGCCTGCGGTCATGACGGGCATGTAGCAGCCTTGTTGGGGACGGCCAAAGTTCTGTCAGACCAGCGGGATAAGTTACAGGGTAGTGTGCGATTCATTTTCCAGCCAGCTGAAGAGGGTGAGGGAGGAGCTCAATTCATGATTGAGGACGGCTGTCTGCAGGACGTTACAGAAATCTATGGTCTCCATTTTTGGAATTTCCAGCCCTATGGCGTAATTGGAATTCAATCCGGACCGGTCTTGGCAGCGGCGGATAAATTTTATATTCGGATTAAAGGTATTGGTGGGCATGGCGCTGCACCCCAGGGTACGGTAGATACGATTGTAGTTGGTTCCCAACTGGTAACCGCCCTCCAGACCATTGTTAGCCGCAACACCAATCCTCTTGAAAGTACAGTTGTATCAGTTGGTAAATTTGAAGCCGGCAGTAATTTTAATATTGTTGCCGACGAAGCTCATTTACGCGGTACCGCTCGCGCCTATTCGGAAGCCAATCGACAGATGATCAAAACCCGGATGGCAGCGATCATTGGTGGATTGGAGCAGGCTTATGGCGCTACAATTGAATTGGATTACGAAGATGGTTATCCACCTACGATCAACGCTGAAAGCGCAACGAAAAAAGCAGAAATTGCAGCCCGGAAAATTGCCGGTGACGGCGTAATAAAACCATTTCTGACAATGGGTGGCGAGGATTTCAGCTATTACGCCCAGAAAGTGCCCGGCTGTTTTATTTTCATTGGATCGGCGCCCGATGACCAGGATTTAATGAGTGTGCCACACCATAGTTCGCATTTCAATTTTGATGAACGTGCCCTGCTGGTGGGTGCTTCGTTCTTTGTTCAGATTGTGGCAGATCGATTAATATGACCAGATATTTTTGGGAAAATCTTCGTATTCGTACAAGATCAATTGATATGGTATTTCGCGCAACTCACCGGTGGAATAATCGCTTTTAATAAAACGCTCCGATAACAGACGCTGACTCTCATCATATTCTAATACGGTGCGGAGTTCCAATTGTTTGTCGGCCGTATATTCCAGAATTTCCGTATAATCCATATTATTGTTATGGGTAGCAACAATTGTATATAATAATTTTCCTTTGGCATCGTACTGACGCATTTCAGTGTATTTTTTTTGACGATTATGAATGAATTCGGTTCGTACTTCGGTATTACCGGAAATAGTGACCTGCAGCTCGATTTGCCTGGTATCGGATTCCTTGGAATAGATGTATTTCGATTGCAGTGAACCATCGGGATGGTACAATAATGTTCCGGTCAGTTTGCCATTTACACCATATTCCGATTTACGCCGCAGGATATCTTCGTGATCATACCAGCGTTTCTCAACCAATTGCCCCTGGTTGCTATAGCGGAATTGTAGCGTTTCCCTAACGGAGTCAATCGCATTGAAAGTGGTTACTTTTTCAATATTTCCAGCTTCGGTGTACTGATTATTGATCTGCTTTATTAGTTTTTTATTTGTATCGAACCAGGCTTTTTCTAAACAATGTCCCACGGAATCAAAGATGAACGATTGTCGCCACTGCAGTGTATTGGTCAGGTCAAAAAATTTCACTTCCATCAGTTGACCTTTCCGGTCGTACAGATAATTAGTGACAGCGATTAAAAGCCCGGCAGAATCCAATAGCGTACTGTCGGTAATTTTGCCAAGTAAATTGTAATTAACCTGAACGATATTTTCCAATTCCTGTCGGTAATCGGATGAATCGGGGACATAACCATAAACCATCTTTTTCCATGATTTTAAACCGCTGTACGGATCGTTTTCCGGGGCTGGATCAACCGGGGAATACGCCAGGAGATATCCGGTCAGGATGCAGGCTGAAATTATCAGCAGGGTAAAGAATTGCTATATTTTCTGCGGTTTCACCGTTTGGATTTCAGAAATGATCGTAATTTGCTATTATAATTGATACAATTTTTATGCCACGAATACCGACCAATCAACCGATCATCATTTAAGATAAATAATTTTACCTGTTGCAGGTCTAATTAATTGCCGATCAATGTTAGTCACCCGGTAAAGGTAGCTACCGCTGGAATTGAAAATAGCATCGTTTTGCAGCCAGTTCTGAGCGTTGAACAATGGTATCGCGGTTAAACAGTAGATTGTAGATACAATGAATCCGGGTTTTAGATAGTGGAATCTTTGGATCATAGTAAATACAATTTAGCTCCCGCTTCCGTAGCGAGCCAGTCTTATGGAAATGAATAAAATAATAAAAAAAGTGAGGTGGATAGAAACCACCCCACTGTATGAAACCCTTTTACCTTAGATTAGAAACTGCCGAATTTAAAGGACAGAACGCCCGAAGGACCTGATACATATTGATTATCGATCGCGACCAGATCGACTCCGGTTACATGACGATAACTGAGGCCAACGCCAACGCGAAACCATTTGGTTACATTGATAATCAGATTTGCGGCTGGTTCCACCACAAAAACCTGATCATGTTGTCGATCGTAATCCCAATCGTGATCCATATGGCCATCAAAAATACTTTCCCGGTAACCAATAGCACCACCGCCAATCAGGCTGTTGATTGAGAAATGAATCATATCGCTGGAAGCCAAAATCAATCCAATCTCAAAACCACCATAGCCAAAATCGAGATATTGGGTTGTATCAGTATTATCATACAGAACCGGGATGTCATTAGTCAGACCATAACCACCGCCACCGATTGTGATCATATGACCAATAATCCAGCCACCACGACCGCCCACTAAAAGACCCAGGTCATCGTCAAACTGACTTAGCTTTAAAACCGGGCCGCCAAATCCGCCATGCGAGGTAATACCGCTAAACAGGACCTGCTCCTGGGCATATATTAAACCGGTGAAAATGATCAATGTAACATGCAGTAATTTTTTCATTATCCGAACTCCTTTTAGAAATCTATATTAACAATATTTAAATGGACAATTCTTAATCCATGTGACAATCAGACCTATTAATATTGACTTGGTTGTCACAGATCGATATTAGTAGCGATTAACTAAGCCCGGATTTGTTCCGGGTCACACCAACCATGATCATCGAAGGCTACCTGTGCCGGGGTTAATTCAGCCAATAATTAGATCATAGCCAATTACTTTAAAAATCATCATTGGGTGTTCGGTGTTGGAAATTGAAGATGAATGTCGAATATTGATTAACGAACGCTGATTTATGAATTTTGGCTGCTGTGCTGATTAAATGACTTGGTTCTGTTCTACAGAAAAACTGAATAATAGCATAAGCTTTTGCTTCAAATGAAGTTACTTAGCCAATAATTAGATCAATGCCTAATTATTTCATCCCATTCCACAAGCCACTATTAAAATTATCGAAGAATACTTTACGGTCTTCAGAATCTTTTATGTCCTGCCCGGCTTGTTCAGCAAGTTCGATATATTTTTTAGCCACTTGACGGTTGCCGGCAATGGCATTAGCCCGTGCTACGCATTCATAAGCAAAAGCGATGTCGAAATCCTGCATTAGCTCCGGATGCCGATCTGTCAATTCCAGACAGCGGTTAGCGTGACGCAAGGCTGCTGCATAATGTCCCAGAAGTGTATATACCCGTGCTACCTGCCATTCGCCGCGTTGATGATTAACCGGGGTGCCAATTTGCATCCACAAATAACAAGAAGCATGGGCGGCATGGATCATCGCTTCATCCTCCTCCGGTGTGCGGCTCGGTTTTTCTATCAGCTCCCAGACGGAATTAAAATACATTTTAGCCAGTTTCTCCTGGGCTTGTTTTAAACCATCATTTGCTTTTTCAACGGACATAGTTCCCTCCATTTGAGTGCATATTGTTAAAGGTTAACAGTCATTAACAAATTAACAGCAATTTTTGAAATACCCTTCAATTCTTCGTCTCCTGTCGATTTATTACCTTCCACATCAATAAGTCCTCACTGCAATCAGGTCTGATTTAATTGGTGGACAGTCCAATTTTCATCGATCCACAGACCAATAATTTCAATATTCTGATAGCGCTTCCGTAAGAATTTAATAGCCTGGAAAATCTGTTTGATCTGAATTTCTTTTGTTACCGGGTTCCCGGCACAATCATGATGACCCACCACTGCAATTGCTCCGGATTTGTGCTTCTCCACGGATATATCAACTCGCAGCAAGATGTTTTCTATGATTTCATGATTGTCACCCTGTGCCAGAATTCCGTTGGGACCAGGTTCGGTAATGCAGTCAACATAATCAACCTGATACCGCTCTTGTAGATAGTGGATAGTCGGCAATTGAACCCGGCCGTCCATGCAGTTAATCGTTGTACAAAAACGCATTGTGCGATTCCAATTGGTTCAGATCAGACAATAATTGAATTATTTTTCATCCGCATCTACATCTCCCTCCGTTGGCGCATTGATTCCAGTATCAAAAACGTATTTCCAGCTACCGTCTGTCTGTTTACGCCAAATGGAAACGTAATAGCCCTGTGATTTATGCTCTTCACCGGTTTCATCATCCATGGAAAAAGTCCACTTACCGAGTGTGTAACCTAGATCACCCGCTGCCGCAACTTCAGCATGGTAAGGTTCCCAGGTCAGGGTAGCTTCGGGATAATCAGCGAATAATTGCCGGATCTGTTCCCGGCCTTCGAACGGATGCGCCTTATCCCTGAAAATTACAGCATCATCGGTCATGAATTGATCAAACGCCACTGGAACCCCTTTTTCAACCGAAAGATTTGAGAAAGCCCGATCAGTATCAATTAAAGCTTGTTTTTCTTTTTCAATATCCATTGGATCTGAGCAACTGTTTAGTAATGGGATTAATAGCAGTAATATTAGATTGGTCCATTTCATGATTATCCTAATTATTTTCGATGGATTTACTAATTTTCTGCAACTCAACCAGAATCTGGGATAATAAACTAGCGTCGTCGGCCCCGACCGGTTCGGCGGTTGTAACGGCTTCTCCCACCGGATGTAATTGTTTGAGTTTACTGCGCAATTCATGGTGCAGTCGGTCAAAGTCAATCAAACCGGCAAGTTTACCCTCGTAACCACTGGGATTCTGTGTTTGTCCGGCGGTCTGAATGCAGATTGAACCAATGCCAAGCATCCGATCAAACAAGGTTCTTTTTAAAGCGAAGTCCGTTACTGCGCGATAGGGAATATTCTGTTGTACTTTAGTGAGGATGCCTTTAAAGATTGTGATTCGATCCTCCTCTATTCGATATGAAAGATTCCGGATCCATAGTAAAACGATCGGGACGGCAATAATCCACATCAG
>DAOWAH010000258.1 GCA_030634675.1 Fidelibacterota bacterium | reverse complement strand
GCAACCGGCACCTTTTTCAGATACCCAAACACCCAGTCAACCAGCACTTTGACTTGCAGTTGGGGATCAGAAACGGAACCAACCAGTTGTTGAGCCTGCCTTATTATCCGGACATTGCGAGCCTGGATCAGGGCGTTAGCGACAAGGTAGGGTGAGATATCGTTATCTTGCAGTGGTTGTAATTGGGTGGATAAATGCAGCACTAAACCGGTTGATTGGTCAACACTATCCTGACCCGTCAAACTACTATCGACTGTCAGCGCCGGTAATCCCTGAATTTCCAGGGTCAACTCATTAACCTGGCGCGGATTAATTATTACCCCTTCGACTGGCACAGCATAGAAGTCCACCAGATCAAAATCGCTGAAATTGGTATTGTCTTCCAGCGCGCCCTCGACCGTGGTACGGTCCAGAACCAGTCCCAGCATTCCCTCTTCACGGAATGTCACACCATTGTCATCTAACCACAGATAAGTTGGCAAATCATTATACATAATCTTAATTCGGTTCAATTTGAAAGTGGTACTGTCAATTGTTAAATCCGCTTGTCCCTCATGCGTAATCACAAGATCGGTCATTTCCCGGGACAAAGGTTCGAACACCGGTAGAATAAAACGATCACCTTTTTTTATCCCTCGCTGGGCCAGCAGGTGTTTTACTGCCTGTGATGGGTAGATATCCTGCGGGACCGGGTATTCCATCCGGGTCGTATCACCGGACTCGATCCGCTGGATATAGGCGCGCCCTGCTATTAATTCACCCTTGATATGAGTATTATACAGCCCGGAACGCACCTTCCAGTCAAAACTGCGGTAGCGGAAATTTGTATCTACGGCTGCTGTTGAAGAGATCACCACCTGTACCGATGTTCCGGCGATGATCGTATTGAAATCGATCAAATTGTTTACGATATAACCCTGAACAGAATCATCGCGAATCGAGGAATAGGAATAACCGATTTTCTTACCGTTCAAGCGGATATTCATCCATTCCATTTCACTCGGTAATTTCTGTAATCCGGTCGCCAGTGACAGGTAAATTGTCTTATCGGATCGGACGAAATAAAATTGCCGCACGAGCTGAGCAATTAAAACGAACCAAAGTCCGAATAGCAGCAGCAAATATAATTTGTGATATGGCGATCTTTTCAGATTCACTTTTAGGATTACTAAATTAGCCGGGAATCTAAGACAATAATTCTGGTAATCACAGGCGAACGATTATTTGTAATTTTAACCGATGGCAATATCTTTTTTTGCCGGGAACTATATCGACTACTCCACATTGATAAAATGAGTGGAGAAAATGTAAGTTGCCAACTTTGGACAAAAACAGTAAAATTCGCCTCTGATTTTTTAAATAAATTGGACTACTAACATAAAACAACTGTGTATAGGGAGCTACTGAAGTGATTCGTGTAGAAAACCTGGTTAAGCATTACGGTGACGTGAAAGCCGTACGCTCGATCAATTTTGAAGTCAACGATGGTGAAATCCTGGGTTTTCTTGGTGCCAACGGCGCCGGGAAAACCACTACCTTAAAGATTATCACCGGATACCTTTCACCCACCGCGGGAAATGTTTATGTCAATGATCTTAACATCGCCGAACATTCCCTGGAAATCCGCAAGCAGATCGGTTACCTGGCTGAATTGAACCCGCTCTATCTCGACATGC
Source organism: Fidelibacterota bacterium (assembly GCA_030634675.1). Next base: position 1,640 of record DAOWAH010000258.1, on the reverse strand, counting down.
GGGTTTTTGATTTACTGGAATTCACCGCTCAGATCCGTGAGATTGAGGGCAAGGCTTTCCGGAATGCACTAACGCGGGTAATTGAGCAATGCGGTCTGTCGGGAATACTGCATAGAACTGTGGCAGAATGCTCCAAAGGCTACCGCCAGCGGATAGGTCTGGCAACCGCTATTCTGCATGATCCCCAAATTCTGATCATGGATGAACCGGTATCAGGCCTGGACCCGAATCAGATCGTTGAAATCCGCGAACTGATCAAGGAACTCGGGAAAGAGAAGCTGGTAATCATTTCCAGTCATATCCTGCAGGAAATCAAAGCAACGGTGGACCGGATTGCCATTATCCATGAGGGCAAGATCATCGCTGACGGAACCAGCCAGGAATTAATGGCCAGTTTCCGGGGCCAGACGCAGCTAACGCTGGAAGCCAAAGGCACAACCGCAGCAAGCCTTAAAAGTCTGCCAGATGCCGCACCTGAAGTTAATATAACCAGCACGGTTACAGAAGGTGACAGAACTATAATCAATCTGGAATACAGCCAGGATGCTGATCCCAGAGAAGACCTGTTCAAACATGCTGTCAAATCAAAATGGACCCTGTTGGAAATGAGCACATCGAAAGCCCAATTGGAAGACATCTTTCGGATGCTGACGGTAAAAGGGGGCGGAGATGCGTAATATAAAAATCCTGTTTCTGAAAGAGCTGAAATCATATTTCAACAGCCCGATGGCTTACATCTTCCTGGTGTTATTCGTCATCTTCGGTGGTTATTTCTTTACCAATACATTCTTCCTGATCAACCAGTCGGACCTGCGCTCACTGTTCGGCGTAATTCCCCTGATCTACCTGTTTTTCATTCCGGCGATTACCATGAGCCTGATTGCCAAAGAAAGCAACAGTGGTACGATGGAGATTATTTCCACCCTGCCGATTAAGGACGTGGAATTTGTACTCGGCAAATTCCTGGCAGCTACAACGCTGGTAATTATTGGATTGGGTTTTACCCTGGTGCATTTTTTCACCCTGCTGGCGGTAGGAACCAATATCGATTTCGGCGCCATTCTCTGCGGCTATATCGGGCTGATCCTGGTGGGTGGTTTCTATGCCTCCATCGGTACTTTTACCAGCAGTCTGACCGACAACCAGGTCGTGGCTTTTATTATTGCCATCACGATTGTGATAGTGTTCTTCTTGCTGGATAAACTTTTGGTCTTCATGCCCACCGGAATGAGTGGTCTGATCCAATTCATCAGCGTGGATTATCACTTGTCGAATATCTCCCGCGGGGTCATCGATTCCCGTAATCTGGTTTACTTCGGGACGATGATCACCATCTTCCTGCTGACTACGGTTAGAATCCTTGAAATGCGGAAATGGAGGTAGGTGATGCAGAAGAAAGTAAATAATAAAAAAGCTTTTATCACATATCTCATTATTGCAGTAGTAGCACTAATACTGATCAACCTGATTTCACGCAACTGGTTCTTTCGGCTGGATTTTACCGACAACGGTATGTATTCCCTGTCACCATCCAGTAAATCCGTGGTGGAGAAAACCGACGACATTCTGACCATGAAAGTCTATTTCTCCGAAAACCTGCCTGGTGAATATGCTAATAACCGAAGATATCTCCAGGATAT
>DAOWAH010000454.1 GCA_030634675.1 Fidelibacterota bacterium | reverse complement strand
GTTCATCTTCCGCAAAGCGCTGGTAGTCACTTTCAATACTGGTATCATAAACATTACCATTGGCCAGAATAAATCGAATATCTTTTAGTGTATAATAGGAATTCAAGCCGATCCCGCTGTTCATTCCGGAGGCATTGTTCGATACAATGCCTCCGATCCTGGCCGCCTTGATAGAGGCCGGGTCCGGACCCATTTTACGTCCATAGGGCACTAGAACTCGATTAACATGATCACCAATTACACCGGGCTGTAGCCTGATGGACATTCCTTCAGCGAGGATTTTGAAACCGGTCCAGCCTCGCACGATTTCAGCTACAATACCGGCCGTAACAGTCTGACCGGAAAGGGATGTGCCGCTACCACGGAAAGTCACTCCAATCTTTTTTTCATGAGCAAATTTCAGAAGTTTAATCACCTCCGCTTCATGACGAGGTTTTACAACCGCCTGCGGCACCAGGCGATATATGCTGGCATCGTGGGCGTAGGCCAAACGGTCAATCAGATCCGTTTTAACCTGTTCCTGGGGTAATACTCCTGTGAATTGAATTCGATCCATCCTATATCCCGGATTATCTAAAATTTCATTCGCTTGATAACTGCAAAATACTCTTTAAGCTCTATTGATTTTATAGTGTGTAAATTTACCATGGACAGGTCTTAAGCCCATTGTATATTTCAATTATTCTTCTTCTTCCAGATTACATACATCAGCGTCTGGAATCAAAGAGAATAAATATAAAAATATAGCATAAATTTCCGATCAACATTTTATGATTCAATTCAAACTAACCACGGGAATCTAATATGCGAAATATGCTTAAAAATTTTGGCACTATATTTTTTCTCATCAGCATTATTACAAATCTATATGCGCAAGAGAAGTTTGCTATCCCCAAATCCTATTCTAACCTGTCTTATGATTCTACCGGTACACTTATATTCACAACGGCCGATGGAGAAATCCTGCCATCAATCCCCCACACGGATAATTACCGATTAACCAGTCTGCGCCAACTTCCGGTTGGTACAGATTCAGGTATTTCATTTGACTTTCAGGATGAAACAATGACCGGTTGGATGGATTACGGCCTGATCCAAACAGAAGGCATAAAACATCATTACCCGCTTTTCTTTCACCGCCGATCCAAGATTGACACAGGACGCACAAAAATTGAAATTTCCAAACATCTGTCAGGATTATTTGATATAACCGGTTGGCAACAGTCCAAATTAATCCGATTGGGTTATCGAATCACAAACATCGCAGGTGATATTATTTATGACGGGAAAATTATAGTCTCGGGTACCGGCCCCTTTCAGGTTGAGCCATCCATTATTGAAGGACCATTTGTTAATTTATTGACCCATCGGGGTGCGACTATCTCCTTTGAGACCAGTGTGCCAATAAAAACCAAAATCAAAATTGGCCAGCACGTTTTTCAGGATGCTGCCGCCGATACTCATCATGAAATTGCGATTACTAAATTGAAAAGCAATCAAGAGTATCAATATACCATTACATATGGAAATATCAGTGATACCCATTCTTTCCATTCGGCTCCAAAACCCGGCTC
>DAOWAH010000460.1 GCA_030634675.1 Fidelibacterota bacterium | reverse complement strand
ATTCCAACTCCATGATATAGTTATCAAATGGCATCAGCCCTATAATTGTACTGATTTTGATATCACCGGCCAGAATGTCCTGCCGGATTCCACCGCGGTTGGTAAAGGCAAAATCGGCTGACGGATAGGAGATTAACCAACTGTCAGCGATCATATTAAGCATTGCAGGAGAGCGCAGTACCATAGTGCTCTCCATATACCCGATAATTTGGTTTAGATGATCATCCGCATAACTCTGCCAATTGGCAACAATACTTTCAATTATAGGGTCGGGATCGCCGCCGATGTTATCTTTCAGTACTACATCAATAGTAATCATTGTATCAGAAACGCTGTCAAAATTCATACCCACAACGCCATATGACTGCAAATTTTTACCGGTCATAATTATTGCTACGCCCTCAGAAACTGTAGCTATCTTTTCAGGGCAGTGACCACCGCCAATCAGATGCACTCCCAGGTCAGTTAAAGTCGGTAGTAAATCGAATATTTCGTTGCTGCAGAGATGGGCAATAACAATCAATAATTCTGCTCCATCGGCAACCATCAAAGGTACATATTCATTCAGAGCCTCGGTATAAGCAATAAAATCCAGATCCGCCACATTAGCCGGGTGCGTTGAAGTATAGGTAGAAATAGATGACAACCCGATGATACCGACATTAACTGCATTAATTTCACGAATTATATATGGTTGGGCGAAATCAGGAATTTCACCAGTAGCTTTTTCGCGGATATTGGCTGAAATAAACGAGAAATCGGCTTGATCCAGGCGATTGTATAAGATATCGATCCCAAAGTCAAATTCGTGATTACCGATAGCCGTAGCGGTGTATTTCATGGCGTTCATAACATCTATCATGGATTCACCTTTGGTCCAGGTGGAAATGGCTGGTCCGGTCCAGTTATCCCCACCACTAAGAATCAGAAAATGGTCATTTTCAATATATTCTTCTTCGGTTTGCCATAGACCCATCATTGCCGCTGCGCCGCCGTATGGATCACTGGGTTCCATCCACCCATGTTCATCATTAGTATAAAGTATGGTTATATTTCGTGTGGATTCATTCTCATTGTGAGTGGTTGTTTTTTCGCAAGAAATTAGAAGCAGAAAGCTAACCAAGCTGATTAACCAAATCGGTCTTTCTTTCATAAAATACCTGTGAATTATACCGTGGAAAGTATTTGAGTTTATTACCTATGATCAGTATTTAATAGTAATACTTCGCATTCTATTTCCCAATTTTCTTAAAATTGTCAATTATAACGCGCAAGTAGAATGTGAAAACATACTGCCACAATAATTTCGGTAACTTAATAATTAGAATGTATTAATATATTCTGAAAGCGTTGGTCCTACCATAAATTGACGGGTTATCAGAAAAACATAACTACTTGTCTAATTTTCTGTTAAATAGCAGTGACCTGCCCCCCGAAGGTTGTACCAATGCTTAAGATGAGGATCGTTTCTTGATCCGCACCTCATATTTTGACTGTATCCGATAGTAAT
>DAOWAH010000313.1 GCA_030634675.1 Fidelibacterota bacterium | reverse complement strand
ACCATATTTCACGGATCAGTTCATAATTGTATTGAACATCAAGATTACTGTTGCATTCTGCACATTGGTAAATGAATGGTTCAACAGGATAATCTTCTCCACAACCAATGCATTTGTAACCTAAAATTCTATTTGTATTTTCTTTTTTCATAATATTTAACCACTACTTATATAAATATTAACCAGACCCATCTACGTTAAAGCAACGATGGGTAAAAATTACACAAATTGCACTAATTAAATATTCTTTTTTGTTTTAATAATCCGCTAAATCCGTTTAATCTGCCTGCCCGTCCTTCGGGAGAAGGCGGGTGGTTATATTTGTTTTTAATGTTTTTATTATAATTGTTTTTCTCTGTGAACTCTGTAGCTCAATCAACCAAGCCGGTTTTGGCATTAAATTCATTGATTAATTCATCCATTTTATCAATTTGATTGTGCATATCCGACCAATAGTTAGAATTATACCATTGATCCTGAATCTCATCATAGGTTTTCCCTTGCTGTTCTACCCAGGTGTAGTATTTCAGATTATGGACACGCTTCCGTGTCTCATAGGTCAGTTCTTCAACGTAATCTACTGTAGTTCCGATGAGATGTTGGTGATACACAGCAGCAGCATCAAGATCGGTAAATTCACCACGTTCTTCAGTTAGTTCTTTGAGGCGACTTTGATACATTTCCATAGAATCGGTCAGTATTGTCATCACGACATCACCTTTGTCAAGTTCATAGTATTTTGCAAATTTGATCGCTGATAACAGATTCGCTACACCGGAGATTCCAAGCAAAGGTAGAGCTTCGATCAATTGTTCAGAAACTCCCTGACTTGCTAGATATTTTTTACCGGCGGGTTCATTAAATAAACGAATGATTGACATCGGCGATTCATCATCAATTGCCATTACCATATCGGTATTCTTCACATTGTGAATCCACGGAATATGCTTATCGCCTATACCTTCGATTCGGTGAGCACCAAACCCATTGTTCAGCATTGTTGGGCATTGTAAAGCTTCGCTTGCTGCGATTTTGCTAGTTGGGAACAGGTTTTTCAGGTAATCACCACTTCCAATCGTTCCGGCTGAGCCGGTGGTGTACACCGCTCCGCGATACACATCGTCCGGGCCCATAATTCTTTCAAGAATTTCCGCAAGGGCACGTCCGGTCACATTATAATGCCAGAGATAATTACCGAACTCATCAAACTGATTAAAAATCACCAGGTCTTCACCGGATTTACGAAGTTCCCAACACTTGTCAAAGATTTCCTTTACATTACTTTCGCTTCCGGGAGTTTTTATTGTTTCACCGGCAACCGATGCCAACCAGTTAAAGCGCTCCTGGCTCATTTCTTCCGGTAAAATAGCAATGGAATCGCATCCCAAAATGGTCGAATCGTAAGCACCGCCACGGCAATAATTACCGGTTGATGGCCAAACAGCTTTCTGTGTTGAAGGATCAAATTGTCCGGTCACTAATCTTGGGACAAGACAGCCAAATGCTGCACCGACTTTATGCGTACCAGTCGGAAACCATTTTCCAACAGGAGCGACAATCCGTGCATCAATTCCGGTAATTTCCTTTGAAAATTCTATATAATTTACATTTCCGAAAACACCGCCCTGCGATACAGGTTCGTTTTTCCAGGTAATTCTGAATAAGTTCAGTGGGTTCACGTCCCAGAGACCAACATTCTTTAGTTGATTCTTAATTTTATCAGGAACCAGTTCAGGATTGATCTGTTGCTGAAATGTCGGAATAATAATATTCTGTTCCCGCGCACGTTTAATCGCTCTTTCCAGTGCGGATGGATTAATAGTTAAGTCAATCATTTTCATTTTCCTTTAATGGCATTTAAATTTCTCCGTGTTTCATCAATTGTTAATTATATTTATTGTACAATTACCGTTCCGGTTTTACCGTCCAAAGCATCAATGGCGTGGTCTAGAGAGGTTATAATTGCTTTTTCGCCTCCTGCATTAATGAATCTGATACACGCTTCGATTTTAGGCGCCATACTTCCGGGAGGAAATTGACCATCTTTGAGATACTTTTCTACTTCACGTACGGTGATTTTGTGAATGCTTTCCTGATTTGGTTCACCATAATTCAGGTAAACAGAATCGACATCAGTGAGTACAAGAAATATATTGCCGTTAACGAGTTCTGCTAATTTTTGTCCTGCTTTATCTTTGTCAACTACTGCTTCTACGCCAATTAATTGACCATCCTGTTGTTTTACAACTGGAATCCCACCGCCTCCAGATGTGATAACGATTACGTGAGCCTCTAAAAGCACTTTAATAGTTTCATATTCTACTAAACCGATTGGTTCAGGTGATGGAACCACACGTCGCCAGCCCTTTTCCTTATTAAGTTTAACTTCCTTAACTATGTAATCCTTTGTTTTTTGAAGTTCTAATGCCTCTTCCTTTGTATAGAATGGACCGACCGGTTTTGTTGGATTATCGAAATCCGGATCATTCTTATCTACTAAAACCTGGGTTATCAGTGTAGCAATAGGTATCTCTCGACCATCGCGTCGGAAAGCATTCTGTAACTGATTTTGAAATATATAACCGATTTCACCTTGTGTCATTGCATCCACAACATCTAAGGGCATTGATGGAACCAATAATTTGCTTTCTTCTTGTTGGATCATAAGATTTCCAGCTTGCGGACCGTTTCCGTGTGTAAGAATTAGCTTATATCCCAGCTT
>DAOWAH010000202.1 GCA_030634675.1 Fidelibacterota bacterium | reverse complement strand
TACTTACATCTTTATCAGGATAGAACGATTTTGCCAAAGTATCTATTATATCATTTTGAAGTGAATCGATACCGATAATTTTTCTGAAGTGTACTTTTATTCGTGGCCAATTGTTATTTGCATTACGACTATAAGATTCGCTGATACCGGTATTATTTCCATCATGCCAAATGACCAGACTACGATTTTTTACGCCACCAATCGTATCAGCAAACTGCGGAATAATGTTGAAATCGGTTAAATCAAACTTGACATATGGATGGGTTGCAACTGTATCTTCGATTTTGGTCATCATGGTCGTGACCAATGGAGTTTCAAATGATCCAATAATTGTACTGGTATCAATATTCAGGTAATTACTTGATCCTTCACTGAATACAGAGTCTAAATCGGCATCCGGATATACTCTCAGGTGATATGTGCCGGCATCATCTGTTAGAGAAGTATCAGGGGAAGTCATTATAAAAAACACGCTATCAATACCTGCAACGGTAGTATCAATTAAGGATTGGAATGTGGTAGAATTGTCATTCGCTCGTGATGAGATATTAACAAGTGTAAAGCGACAATTATAACCCGAGTCAGACCCGAAATACAGGTTTGGTAAAGTTCCCACATCGGGTGGGATCTGATAGGTAAATGAATCTATATTGTACAAAACCGTGTCAACAATAATCATATCAGCGTTATTGATCGATGTAATAATCGGATCCCTGGTACAACTATTTATCAGCAACAGAATGTACGTTGCGATAAGTAGTCTTACTGCTTGGGGTAAGGTCATTAAAAAATATTTCCGGTTTATGGCTTAGCTGTCTTCTTGCAGTATTTGATCTATTGAATCGGCAACTTTCAAATAGGATTCCAGAGTACTGTCATCCTGTATAATCGTTTTTACTTTCGACTCTACGTCCTTGATACCGGGAAGTTTCATTAATTCCGAAGAGACCGGATTTTCCTTACCGTCGATTGCAATGATAATATCTGCGGATTGTGCCGCTGCTTCATATACATTAATCTTATCACCTTTAATCGATTCTGGCAATTTTAGTTCTGCTTTTTCGAAGGTCTCCCGACTAAAATGAACATATTCAGCCAAAGAATGGATCATCAATACTGTTTTGATCCCCTGGTAGAATTCATCATCGGCAAATTGCTGTTTGTAGAACAGCGGTACTAACGCCGACGGCCAATCGTTACACAAAATGATATCAGGCTTCCAAAACAGATGTGGTAAGATTGTAATCGAAGCCTTGCTGAAAAAGGCATATCTTTCGTCATTATCACTATAGGGGCGTCCATTCTTTGATTTATATAATAAATTAGATAAAGGTTTAAACCATTCATTATGCTCAAGAAAATAAACCTGAACTCTGGTTTTGGGTATAAAGGCACTTTTTGCAGAAACCATTTGCGGTTGGCCGTTATAATCAAAGGGAATTTCACGAAGACGGATTACTTCTCTTAAAATATATTTACGCTCGCTTACAAAACCGTATTTAGGAATTATTGTCCGAATATCATGTCCCTTTTCCTGAAGATTAAGCGGCACTTTTGTAGAGAATACTCCCAAATCAGATGTATTAGCAAAGGGGAATATTTCCGTTGTGAGATAAAACAGTTTCTTATCCATTATTATTGTACACTCAATTTTTTTAATGCTTCTTTTGCTCTTTGGTAATACTCACTATTAGGAAAATAATCCAACAATCGAGTGTATTCAGCCCGCGCTTGTTCAATGTTTCCCATACTCTGGTAAGCCAATCCTAATTTAAGTTGCGCATCATCATCTTTATCCGTACCAGGAAATGAAAACACTTTTTCAAATTCAATAATCGATCGTTTAAAATTTTTCGAAGCATAATAGCATTCGGCCAGCCAGTATTGAGAATTATCGGCCAGGTCATGGGTAGGATTAGTCAGAACAAGATCAGCGAAACCTTTAATGGCTTTGTTATAATCACTATTTTGATAATATCCCAAATATTCAAGATACAATTTTTTATATTCAATCGCCGATAATTTTGCATTTTTTACGGTGTACAGATCCTCCTTCTTAAGATTATACATCTCTGTAAAACTGTTAGTCAAAGTAATAATTTTATTTTCAATCATAACCAGTTGAGATAGAATCTCAAAGTTAGTACTATCGGTATATTCTGCCTTATCTTCCAGAATTCTAATTTTATTGTGCAGTGTATTGATCCGATTAACCAGTAAAATAGCAATAGAATCAGTTTGCTTTTTGGCCTGTACCGTCGCCTCAAGAGCATTTTTTAATTCTGGTAACAGTATCCGAATTTGAGTTTCCAGCGAATCTGTCCGTACCTTTTCTCGTTCGATTTTAGCATTCAAACGACGTAGTTCACGTTCAACATTAGTTTGTGCCATTAAGGTTGAGGCCATAGCGCCGCAACCCAAAACGATTGAGAGTAGTATTGATAAAAACCGTTCCATCAGGTACACCTTTTTAGTAAAAAATGGTTTTATGCCCATTACAAATTTACTTTTACCTTTGCGAACCAGCAATGTTTTCATTATTCGGAATAATTAATACTCAAATTCATCACTAATCCAACCATCATGAAGCAAGAAATCAGAAAGGAACCTCCATATGACAGGAATGGTAATGGCAATCCTTTTACCGGTATCATCCCGGCAGCCATGGCAATATTCACAAAAACGTGCGTTAAGAACAATACTGCAATTCCAATGATTACCAACCCGGAAAATCTGTTATCTGTTTCATGGGCTAACTTTAACATTCGCAAAATCATCCACCCAAAAAGAATCAAAATTATAAATATCGTAATAAAACCGAATTCTTCACCAATGACAGATACTATAAAATCAGTTTCCTGAACCGGGAGATATTTTAGTTGTGTCTGGGTCCCCTGCCCCCAACCTTTTCCAAAAAAACCACCTGAACCGATAGCAGTTTGACTCTGAATTATTTGATAACCAGCACCCAGTGGATCCAGCGATGGGTCCAGTACAGCTATAAATCGCCGTTGTTGATATGGTTTCAACATATTCCATATTGTCGGTGAGAGTAAACCAAGAAAAATGTTTGCAAAATATATTATTACACCCTTCATCAATGTAGGGCGCGATATGTAAAGTATAATTAACAAAATAATTGCCCAAACCCAAAATGAAATGGAATGAAATGCCGTAAGAACCGATAAGAAAGGCGCCAGGATCAGAAAAAGGTGGTAAGGTCGCACACCGGCCCAGAACATCATCACAATAACTGGTGACGTCATAATGATCGCGCTGCCTAAATCAGGTTGTCGTAAAACAATCATAGTGGGAATAACAGTCAAAATAATTGGAATAACCACTATCCGGATTTTTTCCAGATGCGCGTTGGATTTTGATAAATACCTCGCTAACACCAAAACAATAATGAATTTTGCATATTCAGATGGTTGTAAATGGAGCGATCCAAAACTAATCCACCGGTAAGTTCCGGCAACCGGTTTTCCGAAATAGGGTACAAAAAGCAGTAAAATAATAAATATGTAAACGTAAGGAGTGAATTTATAAATATTTTTCTTAGATACGGAAAATGATACGAAAAATAGTACCAGGGCCGGCAGTACCCAAATCAGTTGACGAAAAAACGATGTTGAAGTGAATGCCAAAGCTTGATTACGCGAAACACTGCCGATAGTTACTATACCAATTATTGTGAGTACTAATGAGGTCGCTAAAAGTAGTAATGGTGCTTCTTTGATTTTTGCTATTAAAAATGATGGCATATTACGTTTCAACTGTAATCAAAGGATGATATTTTGGGAAATACAACTCAAAGATTTTTCTTGCAATCGGAGCTGCAACATCACCACCGTGGCCAGCGTTTTCAACTAATATTACTACCGATAACATTTGATTATCTTTCTCTCCCCAACCTATATACCAGGCATGGGCATCGCCGTGCGGATTTTCAGCCGTTCCTGTTTTTCCATAAGTAATTACACCTGGTAATTTTGGTTGTGCAAGTCGCCCGGTGCCATGGGCGCTATTCGTAACACCATGCATAAAATCATGCAAAATATCCCAAATCTCATCACTAATATCCGGTTT
>DAOWAH010000068.1 GCA_030634675.1 Fidelibacterota bacterium | reverse complement strand
TGGGCAGCAGTCGCAGGATAACACTATGACTCTGCTTGAAGTGAATGTGGAGGGTAATGCAATAACTTCTTCCAGTATAATTCGCTATACCAGTGGATTAAGTCAAGACCAGCAGATCAGTGGGAGCGATTTTCCTCGTGCAGTTAAGCGTTTATGGCAATTGGGTGTATTCAGCGATGTACAAATTCGCTTGGACGAGGAAACAACAGAAGGTGTACGCATTACCATTGTTGTTGTTGAAAATTATGTTTTAGGCCGGGTCCATTATGATAACAATAAGAAAATCCGGGATAAAAAATTTGAAGAAGAGATAACGCTCGTAACTGGCCAGCGGATTCAACCGGCAACTATTTCGCAAACAATTCGCAAAATCCGTGATATTTACATTGAGGACGGCTATTTACAGGTTGAGATAAAAGGGGAAATCATTCCACCGCGACCGGAGAGTAAAAAGCGCAAACGTGGTAAATCAGCGCCAGTAATTAATCAACAGAAGTCGGAATTAATCCGGGATATTGTTTTTACTATCAATGAGAATCGTAAAGTGAAAATCAAAAATATTATTATTGATGGTAATTCAGCTTTCTCTGATTTTCGTCTTAGACGTGTTTTGAAAGAAACTAAGCAACAACACTGGTATTTGTTCTGGCGCAGCCATTTTGATGATGATAAATTTGATGAAGATAAGACTTTATTAGAGCAATTTTACCGGAACCGGGGGTATCGGGATTTTACAATTTTGGATGATTCGATTTCATATACCCCTAAAAAGAACCGAATGGCTATTACTCTTATAGTTCACGAAGGACCAAAATACCATTACCGGAATTTTTCCTGGGAAGGTAACCGTCTGTTCACTGATGAAGCATTGAGCCGCAGGCTGCATATATCAAGTGGGGATATTTACAGTGAGGAAGATTTCAATCTTGCTATTTACGACCGTGTGCAGGGTCTTTACATGGACCGGGGCTATATCTATAGTCAGATTACGCCGCAGGTGATACCAGTTAACAAGGATTCGCTAGATATCAATTTCACCATTGTTGAAAACCACCAGGTATCTGTTCGGGATATAATCGTCGTGGGCAATACAAAAACCCGTGAAAATGTTATCCGTCGCGAACTAATGATATATCCTGGCGATGTATTTAACCGGGAAAAATTGATTCAAAGTCAACGCAAGATTTATCTGCTGAATTACTTTGGAAATGTCGTACCGGACGTTATACCGGTCGATGAAGATGAAATTGACCTTGAAATAACCGTGGAAGAACGATCTTCGGATCGGGCTAATGCAAATATTGGCTTTACCGGTGAATACGGCATGACCGGCGGCGGCGGACTGGAGTTTAATAATTTTGACCTGGCCCGGCCGTTTAAAAGTGGTAATGGCCAGCAGTTAAGTCTCAATTTTAATGTCGGTACCCGCTATTCGATTGGACAAACCACGCCGGCATCAAAATACCGTTCATATTCTTTAAGCTTCATCGATCCAATGGTCCGCGACAGCCGCAATCTGATTGGATTTTCCCTGTTTTATACCCTGCGGGGACAGTCTACCTATTATTACTTTCCACTCGATATTGAACTACGTGGTGGTTCTTTACGCTGGGGACGTCGATTTAAGTGGCCCGATGATTATTTTCGCGGTACCTGGGTTGTGCGCGGGGTCAATAAAACCTATACCGGTTCACAGGAAGACATTGAGCGCTATGTAGCCGGGGCGGAAAAAACTGTTGGCATAAATATTACCCAAATTATTAGCAGGGAAAGTCGTGATCATCCGGAATTTCCCACCCGTGGTTCACGGATGGTTTGGGAATCAACCCTGTCCGGCGGCCCGCTTCCAGGCAGTGAGGATTATCATAAACATATATTGAATTTGGATTGGTATACGCCTACATTCAGTAAATTTGTTTTGACCAGTTCTTTAAAAATGGGCGTCATCGATGCCTTACCTGACCGTGAAGAGGAACATTCATTGATTCCATTAGATGAGAAATTCATAATGGGAGGCAGTGGAATTCCCTACGGAAATATGCTGCGTGGTTATCCCGATAATTCGATTGGCCCGCAATACAATGGCCGTCCGGTTGGCGGTAATGCCATGCTGAAATATGGCACCGAATTCCGGTTTCCTCTTTCGGATAACCCAACGGTATTTATTTTTGCCTTTGCTGAAGCTGGGAATGTTTGGGAAACTCATCAGATGACAGAACCATTTTTAGTATCGCGTAATTCGGCGCTTAATTTGCGTCGCTCGGCTGGATTTGGAATTCGTTTCTTTATGCCTATGATTGGTATGTTAGGGTTTGATATGGGCTACGGATTTGATGATATTAGTGGCGATGGGGAACCGGCAGGTTGGAATTACCACATTATTTTTGGACAACAATTTTAATAGTCACAAGGAGGAAATCAGTGGCACGCAAAACGATTATGATAGCTGTTCTGGCCGGTATTACACTGTTGCCATTTACAGTACAAGGACAAATACAAGTCGGTTACGTAAAGTCTGAGCGTATTAGAACGGAATATGAAGAATTCCGCGATGCCGAATCTCAACTACAGATGGATTTCCGTAAAGTCCAGTTTGAATACGGGGCCATGGTGGCTAAGCTTGACAGCTTAAGTCAGGACTTCGAGACCCAACGACTGATGAGTTCGCCGGAATGGCGCCGCAAAAAGGAAACTCAGATTTCTCAACTTCAACAGGATATCCAGCTTTTCCAACAGCAAAAGGTTGGCCCGGAAGGTGAACTGTATAAGAAGCAGGCTCAGTTGGAGTATGAGATTCTGGCTCAGGTAAAACAAGCTGTTGACAAAGTCGCTATCGATAAAGGATATGATTACATCCTGGATGCCTCGGTTTCTTTGCTTTATGCGAAGCCTACTTACGATGTAACCGATGATGTTTTACACGAGCTGAGGAAGATTAGTTCGGAAGACTGAGTTTGTCCACCCTGAAAGAGCTGGCTGTGCTCGTTGGTGGGGAGTTGATCGGGGATCCCCGATTGGAGATTAGCGGTGTTTCGGAAATTCAAAACGGAAAGCCGGGTACGATCACTTTTCTTGCCAACCCGCGCTACAAAAAATATCTAAACGACACTAAAGCGGCCGCCGTTTTTACAAACGATCGGAATTTACTGAAAAAACAGGCCGGGATTGTTGTTGATAATCCTCAAATGGCTCTGGCGATTATTTTAAAGTATTTCCAATCGGCAGTCCCGCTAGCGGTAGGTATCCATCCCACCACCATAGTTGATCCTACGGCAGAAATTGGTGAAAATGTTGGTATTGGACCATATTCTATAATTGAAACGGGGGCGCAAATTGGATCTAATACAACTATCGGTGCTCATACGGTAATTGGATATAACACTGAAATTGGTACCAATGTTCAACTTTATCCACGGGTGGTGATTTATCATAACTGCCGGATTGGTGATCGTGTGTTGATTCATAGCGGTACAGTGATTGGTAGTGATGGATTTGGCTTTGTTACTGTCGATGACATCCATCATAAAATACCTCAAACCGGGCGGGTCACCGTCGGACATGATGTGGAATTCGGTGCGAATTGTACCATTGATCGTGGAACGATTGGCGATACACAGATCGGTGCTGGCAGTAAGTTTGATAATCTGGTGCATGTAGCCCATAATGTTAAGATTGGTAAAGGATGTCTGGTTGCAGGAGAAGTCGGATTTGCAGGTAGTGCCATTATTGGTGACTATTGTATATTCGCTGGTCAGGTTGGCGTTGCTGCGCACGTGAAAGTGGGTGACCGCGCCATTTGTGCTGCCAAAACCGGGGTGACCAAATCCATACCGGGGGGCAAGGTTTATGCCGGGATGCCAGTACGTGAAATCCGTGAGCAAAATAAACGCGATGCTGTGCTTACAGCAATTGCATTATTGAAAAAACGATTGTTAAAATTGGAAGATAAAGTAATAACTCCCGATTAAACGAAGGATGAGTAAGTTTCAAAAAACCATATCTAAACCCGCATCCATTATTGGTAAGGGATTGCATACCGGTGTAGAATGTACGATTACATTTAAGCCGGCGGATGTTAATACCGGTATCCGGTTTGTCCGAATGGATATTGATGGATGCCCGGAAATCAAGGCTGATATTGATCATGTAGTGGATATATCGCGAGGTACCACCATCAAGCAGAATGGTGTCCGCGTTCACACAGTTGAGCATGTTCTGGCAGCAATTACCGGCCTCGGATTGGATAACATTTTAATAGAATTAACCGAAAAGGAACCGCCCGTGATTGATGGCAGTTCCAAAGAATTTGTTGATGCCTTGTTAGCGGCCGGAATTTCGGATCAAAATGCCCGTCGTGAAGTGCTTGAAATTGATAAAACCATTACTTACTCGGATCCGGATCGTGGAATCGATATTCATGTATTACCTTCTGACCGTTTCCGGGTCACTTTTATGATTGATTATAAGATTAAGACCCTGGGTACCCAATACACTTCCATTTATAATATGGAGAAAGATTTTGCTGAGCAGATAGCTCCGGCACGCACATTTTGCTTTCTGAGCGAAGTCGAGCAATTAAAGGATAAGGGCTTAATTAAAGGGGGTGCCCTGGACAATGCTGTTGTCATTATTGATAAAGAAATCGATAGTAAGGAGGTTGAACATCTGCGAAAAACCTTTGGGATCAGGGAAGAGATAATCCTGGGAGCAAATGGTATTTTAAACGGGAAGAAACTGCGTTTTAAAAATGAGCCGGTTCGTCATAAAGCCCTGGATCTGATTGGTGATCTGGCCCTGCTGGGAATTCCTATCCGTGGACATGTGATCGCAGCCCGCAGTGGGCATGCCAGCAATGTGGAACTAGTGCGGAAGATCAAGAAGGAATACGAGAAGAAGATTCTGCAAAAAAGGTTTCAGGCTCGGGCTAACAGCAATTATTTATTTGACATACAGGGTATAATGAATGTTTTACCGCACCGCTATCCTTTTATTTTAGTGGATCGTATTGTGGATATTGTTCCGGGTGAAAGGCTAACAGCAATTAAAAACGTAACCGTAAACGAACCTTTCTTTCCGGGGCATTTCCCGAAGCAAGCAGTGATGCCCGGTGTGCTGATTGTTGAATCAATGGCTCAAGCCGGCGCTTTTTTAATTTTGAACTCAATGGACGATCCTTCTAAAAAGAATATGTTCATTACCGGGATTGAAAAAGCCCGTTTCCGGGCTCCGGTAATTCCAGGCGATCAATTACGTATTGAGATGGAATTGAATAAATTTCGTTTGGGGTTGGCACGGCTGGTTGGCCGCTGTTACGTTGGTGACAAACTGGTAGCGGATGCGGTTGTTTTCGCACAGGCTGTCGATCGTCAGGGAGATTAAATATCTCCACGCGGATTCATCCTACGGCCATCGTTAGTTCTAGTGCCAGATTGGGTGAAGATATCGTTATCGGACCTTATTCCGTGATAGCCGATGATGTGGAAATTGGCGCCGGATCGTTTATTGGAAATTATGTCACTATTGATGATGGTACCACAATTGGTAAAAATTGCAATATTCTCCATAATTCCTCAATCGGTGCCCCGCCTCAGGATCTGAAATATAACGGCGAAAAAACCAAACTGGAAATTGGAGACAATGTTATAATCCGTGAATTTTGTACACTGAACCGTGGTACAATCGCCCATGGAATTACCAAAATCGGGAATGGTTGTCTATTGATGGCTTACGTGCATATTGCCCATGATTGTCTGCTGGGCGAAAATGTGATTTTTGCCAACCAGGCGACGCTTGGTGGACATGTTGTAATAGGTGAGGCTGCTTCTCTTGGAGGGGGCGTATTAGTTCATCAGTTTTGTCGAGTCGGTAGGCATGTTTTCATTGGCGGTGGTTTCAGGGTTGTACAGGATGTGCCCCCGTATATTTTGGCCGCGGGAGAACCTTTGCGTTATGCCGGTATCAATCGAGTTGGTTTAAAGCGCCGTGGCTTTTCGGCTGAAACCAGAACCCTGATTAAACGGGCCTACCGGATATACTTCCGTTCAGGGTTACCACGGCAAGCAGCCCTGGAAAAATTAGAATCAGATTTACCTAATCTACCTGAAATTGAAGAAATTGTACATTTTATCGAAACCAGCGAGCGCAGTATTATTTGAACCACTGGGCCGGCACAGGCCCGGCGTGTGGTTGTTTTTTCTGTTTCTAATGACTGGGCCGCTTTTTTTATGGGGGCAACTACATACTTTCGATCTTGATGATTTGACCGGCGATGATTTTGATTCCAGGGTTCAAATGTTAATGCAGGGAACCGGGCTGTCTTTGGGACATCATCCGCTGTTTTCCAATGATCCGTCCAGGCGCTTGCGTCTTGGCTTTTCGTTGTCCTATCCAGTCTATTTTCAAAAGGCTTTATCATCCGGGAAGCAGGCTGGTATTATTCCATTGATTGATGCGGGTTATTTAGTTACTTCCAATCTGATTTTAACCGGTAAAATCAGCGGTTTCGGCTCCGGTGAGGACGTGGTACAAATTACGTCTTACGGTGGAATTTTATTCATTAACAGAGAAAATCAGGAAGATGCTTGGGTAGTCAATATTAATTTTACCTATTTGCAGGGACCCAGTGATATTTATCTGCGATCGTCGGATGTCTTAATTCGGCGTCAATTTCATCTGTTAAAAATACCCATCCAGCTTGGTTTTGGTACCAACCTTTTTTCTGGGCGTGTAACACTTGATAGCGATGATACCTACGGTGCGCGTTTTACAGGACAGACTAATTATCTATATGTCGGTGAACAAATTACCGGTTTTCCGTTTGGTAGATTAGGATTACATTGTCATATGCATCCCCATGCGGCAAAGATTACCGTGGATATTGTTAAAGAAATGAAATGATGCTGCGTCGTTTAACAATCCTTGGTTCCACCGGTTCAATTGGAGTTAATGCTCTCAAAGTAGTTGATAATCTGAACGACCAATTTCAGGTTATTTGTCTGTCGGCGAATAAGAATGCGGATTTGTTAATTCAACAGGCACATAAATATCACCCGGATATGGTTGTAATTATCGATGAGACAGTGGCCAGGAAAGTTGAGCAGAGTTTATCTGATACCGGCATAACTGTTTTAAGTGGTGCAGCAGGTTTAACGGAGGCAGCCGGTCGAAGTGATGTTGATCTGATACTTAATGCTGTAGTAGGATCGGCGGGAATGGTTCCGACCATTGCGGCGCTTAAGGCTGGAATCGACGTAGCTTTGAGCAACAAGGAAAGTCTGGTGATGGCCGGCGCAATAATTAAGCGACTGCGTCTTGAATCAGGCAGCCGGATTTTCCCGGTAGACAGTGAACATTCGGCCATCTGGCAATGTCTCGCTGGTGAAGACATGGCGGATGTCAAGCGTTTGATCCTGACTGGCAGCGGCGGTCCTTTCCGCAACCGCGCTGAGAACACCTTCCAAGATATAACGGTTACCGAGGCCCTGAACCACCCCAACTGGAAAATGGGTCC
>DAOWAH010000424.1 GCA_030634675.1 Fidelibacterota bacterium | reverse complement strand
CGGAAGATATTTTCAGTGAGAAAAAATATTTTTCGATTGAAAAAGTAAACTGGGGTCCCCTTCGGCTGGATCGCCTGGTGTTAGGGAACTACAGCGCTTCATTCGGTCAGGGTGTGGTATTGGAAACAGGTGATTTTTTCAGCCCCCGACGGACGGGTTACGGTTTTACCAAA
Source organism: Fidelibacterota bacterium (assembly GCA_030634675.1). The sequence continues at coordinate 1,585 of DAOWAH010000424.1, read as the reverse complement.
CGGGCGGAAGGTATCTATCCCGATGCGACTCGTTCGATTGAATATGTCTTGAATGGTGCTGCACTCCAGTTCTCGAGTCCTTGGTTCCGCGGCGCATTTTTCGGATCAAAAGCACCCCGGGATGCGATTATCAATGCCGATTCCAGTTTTTCAACCCTGATTGTGATGCAGCCCCGTCTGCCCTGGGGTGCAAATGGGGATACGACTAAGATTTATAACAAATTAACTTCCTCTGTAACGGAGGTCACCTGGGGTGGGAACCTGCGTATTTCACCGATGATCGGTTTGAATATTGGCTTCACTTTTTATGAAAGTCTCTATGATCGGGAATTGTCGCCCCAAGTGGTCAATACTATTACCGGCGGGATTGATGATAACAGTCCGGAATTTGATTCCATCAATGATTATGATGCCTATTCCGGGGACGCTTTTTACCTGCAGTACATGACCAATTCCGCCGATCCGGAAATAGCGGCCATGTATGGCTCGGCTGGGAAATCGAAACTCTGGAAGGCGGCCAAATCATTTCGGCGGGTCAGCGGTCTGGACTTTACCTACGTGTTTGGGAATATTGCGCTCCAGGGTGAATATGGCGAACTGTCCCTGGACAATAAGATCCTGAAATTGGGTAATGATCCCCACGCCTTTGTACTCAGCGCCTATATCCAGTTCGACAATTTGAATATCCTGGCTCTCCACCGGAATTACGATCTGGAGTTTGATAATCCCTACCAGCGCTCATTCTCGAATTACCAGCGCTTTAAGACCACCATTCTGGAGGACAGCTATTGGCTGGAAGACCCGGTCTACAGCTATCTCTATTCCGGTAATCCCCAGCCCCAGGCCGAGGTTGGTACCTTCTTGTCCGGGCGCTACCAGTTCCATCGCTCTTTCGTCGGCACCCTGAACTGGGATACCTGGACCCGCCAGGCCGATAAGGCCAAGTATTACAGGACGGTTGCAACGATTGACTGGCGACCGGTCTTTAATTACCGGATCAATATCCGCCAGAAATGGCAAGAACGGGGCGCTCTTGATGTGGCTCATCCCAGTCCCTTTGAATCCCGGGAGACAAGGATCCGGGTCCGATTGCGCATGTCCCGGTTCAACCAGATTGAATTGTTATATTCTCGCGGGTATACCACCTTTTCTCCCCGGCCGCGTCTGACTGGAAACGCTTTAGTAGGTGCTAATATGATCGTAGGCGATGTTGGATCACCGGATGAAACGATCGGGATCAACCTGACCCATAATTTTGATACACATTTCTCTATCCGCGGTGGCTCTCTGTATATCCAGGGCTTTCTGTGGTATTTCGAGGATACCGATTTCCGGATCTTCAATTACGAAGCGGGTGCCGTTCATAATTGGATTGCCTTCAATTTCGCCCCTAATCCTTATCTTTCGCTGCGTTTTAAAGTAAGTCATACTATTAATTATCCCTCGACACGGATCACCGCCGGGCAGACTTCCATGGATTACTGGATTCGTAATCCCCTGGTAAATAATCAAAATACCGATTTCAGGATACAATTAGATTATGCGATTTAAGCACTTTATTAAAACACCGAAACTTATTCTGGTT
>DAOWAH010000421.1 GCA_030634675.1 Fidelibacterota bacterium | reverse complement strand
GGGATCGCCTTTGTTTTTAGCAGTGGAAGCTGCTTATAATTTGACAGGCATGTTACACAGATCAAAAAATCAATGGTATGAACACCAGGGCAAGCCTTGGACCCATTGTTCCGTCGCCTTGTCCGCCAAAGCTCAAAGAGCGCAGGCGGGAAGCAACGGGGAATTAAACCACTCCTCCTCGTCACGCCGTAGCGGGACGCGAAGGCGGATTAAAACAAGCAGCTTTTTAATCATATTATTGCTGACCAGCACGGCGGCTGAAAAACCACTGAGCAATCGCCAAATGGAGATCCTGACTGCTAAAAAGCTGGAACATTATCCGAACGCACCGACGGTGCTGGGTTTCAGTGTCTATTCCGATCGTGCCGGAAAAAACTGCCGACTCGATGTGCTGGCAAACCGGAATCGTGTTAAAGGACATTTAATTCTAGCTTTTTTCGCTTTGGCCAAAATCACCCCAAATATTAAAAGACCTCTCAAAGATTATATTGTCTGCCTGCACTTCAACCAACATGACCGTCGGCCGGAATTCTGGATTAGTGAGGCCGAAAAAGTCCGGGATTGTTTTATTTATCAAACACTGGACCTGAAAACCTGGCTGGACCAGCATCTGTACCAAATCCAACTTTAACTGTCATCGAGAATTCACATAGTGCTGCGTCAAGTATGTAGTGTGCAAAAAGTCACCGGAATTTTTGTCGATAACAAGGCGAATATTTTCAGGCCGCCAGCTGGCGGATTGAAATATTCAACGAAGTTTGCGGCGAAAAGAACTAGACTTGGTTGTGCTAATATAGGGTTGACTCGACACTAGGCTTAATGGATTAATGAATTAATCTGCCATCATTGTTAATTTCCGGCATCAGCTAAACGGATTTCAAATACCGAGTACTACCAATGGATTTATTATCAAAAATACGGACTGAGTTTATTGGCCTGGATACTACCTACAAGCTGGCTACTGGCGAAAGCAGTCGTAGGATATATCTGGATTCCACCGCCAGCACTCTGATGATGAAGGCCGCCCATAGCGCAATTGAGAAATTTTATCAACATTATGCTAATACTCACAGCCTGTTGCATTTTTCGGCTAAGATTTCCACCCAGCAATATAATTGGGCGCACGAGCGAATTCTCAGTTTTTTGGCCGCCGATCCTGAACACTACACCTGTTTTTTCACCGGTAGCGGCTCCACGGCCGGCATCAACCGGATTGCCCGGGTTTTCAGAGATTATCGACCGGACCGCGGTACTGCTTTCGTATCGCTAATGGAGCATCATTCCAATGATCTGCCCCACCGCAAACACGCTCGTAAAGTAGTCCATATTCCCTTTGAAATGAACTCCGGGAATCCCGGCTGCATTGATCTGGAAACTCTGGAAAAAGAACTGGTACGCCACAAATCCAGTGCCAGTTATGTAGCCATTACCGGCGTAAGTAATGTAACCGGTATCATAAATCCGGTTTACGATATCGCCGAGCTGGCCCATCAATACGGCGCTTTCGTCCTGGTCGATGGCGCCCAGATGGCCGCCCACCTGCCGGTGCAGATCAGTGGTCATAAAAACCCGGCCCGCAATATCGATGCTTTTGTTTTTTCCGGTCATAAAACCTACGTTCCCGGTTCACCAGGCGTCGTGATCTGCCGAAAAGACATCCTCAGTGCGCTCGAACCGGAGGAAGTGGGGGTGGCATGGTGGACCAGGTTTTTGTGGAACGCTACACCATTTCCCCAAATTTTCCGGATCGTGAAGAAGCAGGCACGCCCAATATACCCGGCG
>DAOWAH010000065.1 GCA_030634675.1 Fidelibacterota bacterium | reverse complement strand
TTGGCCGCAAATGGGCTGATCGCTTCGGTTGGCGCCGAATTCTGATTCCCATGTTTTGTCTGTACGGCTGTGGATTGACAATAATTTATTTCAGCCATTCAATATCGGGTTTGATTCTGGCTGGGTGTTTTACCGGCAGCGCTCATGGACTGGCCTTCCCGGCGGTTACCGCCCTGGGTTACACCATGGCCCCGGAAAAGGGCAAGGGCACTGCCATGGCACTAGTGACCGGCATGATGGATTTCGGTAGCTTCGTAGCGGGGATTGTCCTCGGACAAATTGCACAATTAATGGGTTTTGCTGCAGTATTTCCGTTTGCCGTAATGGCGCCGATAGCAGCCATTAGTCTGTTAATCGTTCACGTTATTCGCAATCCTCAACATTTCGCAAAAGCAGCAAAATCGTAAATTTTAGTAAATCACAGGATAATTAAATGAAAAATACTACCGTTCTCATCACCGGCGCTTCTAGGGGGATTGGCCGTACGGCCTCAATTGAATTTTCCCAGTTGGGATATAATGTGGCCGTTCACTACAACACCAATGAATCTGCAGCCAATAAAACTGTCGACTCTGTATTGGCTGCAGGAGCTTCAAAAGCCGTCGCAATCAGTTGTGATCTGCGCAACAGCGATACAGCCGGCGATTTGATAAACCAAACCATCAATCAGATCGGTCCGCCCACGGTGCTGGTTCATAACGCCGGATTGTGGCTGCCGACCCCGATTGATTCATTCGAGGGCAAAAACCTATGCGACCAGATCGAGTGCAACTTAGTTTCGACTTTTTACCTGATCCGGGAATTCGTCAAGTACAGTGAACAGGGTAGTATCGTGCTGGTGTCATCCACTGCCGGTCAGCGCGGCGAAGCCGGGTATTCCGGCTATGCTGCCACCAAAGCCGGGATTATCGGAATGACTAAGTCGTTAGCGGTGGAACTGGCTCCCGACTTTCGCGTCAACTCCGTGGCACCAGGCTGGGTGGATACGGACATGGCCTACGACAGCATCCATGGACCAGACCGGGAACGGATTATCAATGAAATTCCCCTTAAGCGCGTCGCAACCGCCGAAGATGTGGCCGATGCAATTGTCTTTCTCGCCGGCGACAAAAGCCGCCACATCACCGGGGAGGTAATCAATATCAATGGCGGCTCCGTCCTATGTGGATGAAATACAGCGGCTCAATAAATTTCGCTTTAATCCTTGTCACATCGCTCCGCGTTGTGACATTCAAATGATTAACCTTGCGAAAGCTTTAAACTTTCGCAAGGTTTCAAGAGTAATTGTGGGTGCAGCCGTGATACTGGTTCAATCCGTAGCGGGAAGCAAACCATGAATCGATCCATTTATGCCGCCGTAAAAGGGATTTGGCTTTAATTTCCCTTACACCTATACCGTCGGCCTGATTAGTTAGAATAGAGACAGTTAATCAGCTTTTTAACTGCCGCAACTGAATGAGCCGGGAAATTGGCGATCCTAATCTGCCGCTCACGATACTCGCCGTAACCAGCGCTAACGATAATACCGGCGGCGGCCAATTTGGCAATAATTTCACCGGAATCAAGATCCATCTCAACCACAATAACCGTGTGCGACCGGTAATTCGGATCGCCGACAAACGGCACCAATCCGGATATCTTATTCAGGCCAGCGTAAAGCAGTTCCGCTTTCCGCTCCGTCTCAACACGAATGTGATCGATCCCTTCTGTCAGCAGATCGGCGCAGACTTTCCCTAGCAAATAAATCCCAAGTACATTGGGCGTTTCCGGGGTCTGATTTTTCTGCGCTCTATCCGATAATTCCGGTAGACTGTGATAACTGCCGATTGAAGCACCACTATTTTTCACTTGCTCCGCTTTGGCAAAACAACGATCGTTAATAATCAAAACACCCAGTCCGGCTGGAAGACCAAAGCCTTTTTGAACGGAAAAAAAGGCGGCATCGATGCGGGAATAATCCAACTCAACATAGGGTGCGGAAGAAACAATATCCACGACCAGCAGCACATCCGGACATTTACGGTGCAGGGCATAGATTTCTTCCATCGGAATCGCCACCCCAGTGCTGGTCTCATTGTGGGTTACGCAGATTAGCTCTGTCTCTACGGGTACAGTAACTTCATTAGCAATAAAACCGGCGCCAAATGCAGAAGTATGGCGATTAGCTTTTTTATTTAATTGTTCCGCGATGCTAAAAAAGCGCTGGGAAAAAGCCCCGTTAATTAGATGAAAACTAGAGCGGTTCACACAATTCAGGATTATCCGCTCCATGGCTTCGGTGGCCGATGATAAAAAAAGAATTCGATGCGATTCGGGAATGTTCAGCAGCATCCGCAAATTGCGTTCGGTGGTGGCATAAATTTCCTTAAACCCGTCGCTACGATGGGAGATTGACAGCACACCGCTACGCCCAGCGGTTTCAAGATGACCGGTTACGGTGGGATAAAGCTGCGAAGGGCCGGGCGTGAAAAAAATCATATCCAGGTTCTAGTGTCGTTTCAACCCTGTATTAGCACAACCAAGTCTAGTTCTTTTCACCGCAAACTTCGTTGAATATTTCAATCCGCCAGCTGGCGGACTGAAAATATCCGCCTTGTTATCGACAAAAATTCCGGCGACTTTTTGCACACTACACACTTGACACAACACTAGTACAACACTTTAAAACGGATAGTATGGGGAATCGCCTCCAATTCATTAATCACATTGGGACTGTAATTCTTACTAACATCGGTTATCATATACCCGATGGATTCATTAGTTTTAAGATACTGGCCAACAATATTTATGTGCCGTGCGGCAAAAATCTTGTTTATCGCTGCCAGGACACCTGGTTCATTACGATGGATATGGATAAAACGGTGGGCCTCTTCAAAGGCGGACATTTTTAATTGAGGGAAATTCACACTCATGGACGTATTGCCGGTTCTCATATAACCAATAAGCTGTTGGGGGACAAAAGCGGCAATGTTGTGCTGCGCTTCTTCCGTACTGCCACCGATATGCGGGGTCAGGATAACGTTGGGCAATCCCTGCAATACATTATTAAATGGTTCAGTATTATCTTTGGGTTCCTTTGGAAAAACATCGATGGCGGCGCCTTTGATCTTGCCTGATTTGAGAAATACCGACAGGCTTTCCAGATCAACTATTCTCCCACGGCTGGAATTGATAAAAAGGCTGTTATCTACCATCTGTTCAAATTCTTCTTTACCGATCAGGTTCTTGTTCTCCGGACGGTCATCCACATGGATCGAGACAACATCCGAGCTGGTCAATAATTCTTTCAGGCTATCACATTTTCTGGCATTACCGAGCGCCAGTTTTTCTTCAAGATCATAGTAGCAGACCTGCATTCCGTTGGCTTCGGCAACGGTTGAAAGTTGTGAGCCGATATTGCCATAACCGACAATTCCCAGGGTTTTCCCCCGGACCTCCCGGTTTCCACGGGCTGATTTGGCCCAGATACCATGGTGGGCTTTCTGGTTCTTTTCTATAATTCCGCGACTCAATGCTATGATCTCCGCCATGGTTAATTCTACCACACTGCGAGTATTGCTGAAAGGCGCATTGAAGACCGGAATTCCCCGTAATAAACTGGCCTGCAGATCAATTTGTTTGGTACCAATACAAAAAGCGCCGATGGACTGTAGATTCTTGGCCTGCTCAATGACTGATTTAGTGATTGTGGATTTAGAGCGAATGCCCAGGATATGGACCTTTTGTATTTTATCCTTCAGTTCATCTTCAGCGAGGCTGCCCACCAGAGATTGAACCCGGTAGCCCTGCTGAGCAAAGCGGTTCTCCGCGTCCGGACTGATGTTTTCAAGTAAAAGTACGTTTAAGGCTGTATTCATTATTAGCGTTATTAATTAAAGTTGATTCAGACAGGAAATTACATTCGATTCGGCGTCATAGTGACTACCCAAAAACAGTTTATCTAATTTATTTGTTCTAATGTTGGAATATTCTTATATTAGAATATATGAAAATCAATCAGAAAACATCTCAGAAAGAGTATATAATCCTGGGGCTGCTCCAGGAAGGACCTGCCCATGGCTATGATCTGGAGGCAAAAATTAAAGACCGGGGAATTCGCAACTGGACAGCAATCGGTTTTTCATCAATCTATCACTTACTGAAAAAACTGGAGGGTGCCCGCTTTATCGATCACGAACAACATATTGTTAATGGTAAAGCGCAACAGGTTTTCCATCTCACTGACACCGGTCATGCTGAATTAAACAGCTGGATCGAAACCGGCCTTACCCGGACGAGGGGCAACCGCGGTGATTTCAGTGTTGCCATTTCCAATACGGTGGATTGGTCAGCTAATAAAATACAGGGATTGCTACGCCAGCGGATCGCTAACCTCGAAGACGATTACAGTAACCTGCAAATGACGCGCGCCGAAAAACTCCGGACGGGTATGCCAAACCTTCCAGCCATCATGATTCTCTTTGATAAACCCCTAGCTCAAATCCGCGCTGAAATCGATTTTTTCAATCAATATATCAACAAATTCAATCGGAGTGAGTAATGACAAAACTCGACCTAAAGAAGGTATACCAACATCTGTATGTACCATCACCCGGGGCACCGGTAATGGTTGATGTACCGGCATTCAATTATCTAATGATCGATGGCGTGGGCGATCCCAACATCGCCCAGGAATACAAGGAAGCCCTGGAAGCACTTTACGGATTGGCATATACTTTAAAATTTGCCATTAAAAAGAAAAACCCGCAAAACGATTTCACCGTAATGCCTCTGGAAGGTCTGTGGTGGACTCCCGATATGGCAGAATTCACCATGGACGATAAAGACGCCTGGCATTGGACCTCCATGATTCTACAGCCGAATTTTATCACCAGCAAAGACATTGATACCGCACGGAAAGCAGTGGAAATAAAAAAGAATCCGATTGCTTTACCAAAAATTCGTTTCGAGCGTTTTGAAGAAGGTCTTTGTGCTCAAATAATGCATATCGGACCATATGCCACTGAAGCGCCCACAATCAAAACACTACATGATTTTATTTACGAAAACAATTATAAGTTACGCGATAAGCACCACGAAATCTATTTGAGCGACCCCCGGAGAACTGCACCGGAGAAGCTTAAGACCCTGATTCGACAACCGGTTGAGAAAAAGTAATTAGAAAAATAACTGTGGGTTGGGTGTTTATGTCACCGAGTTCGAACTCAAGTCTATCAATCTCAATTTTACCTTATTATTTCCGGTCCAGTATGGATTGGTGATAAAAATTTCTCAATCGCAATCTTTAACTTTTTTTCTTATGTTATTTGCAATTAAAGTTGAGGGGTAATATCGTTTTTTTTTCCTCGATTTCAAAACTGCCAGCACTACTTATTTAGCATACATGAAAACTGGTCATAACCGGTCACAGGTCACCATTATCGTCGGAGCCCAATGGGGCGATGAGGGTAAAGGGAAAATTACAGATTTTTTTGCCGGCCGGTCCGATTACGTTGTACGCTTCCAGGGTGGTAATAATGCCGGTCATACCGTCATCGTCAAGGGTGAAGTCTTCAAACTCCATTTGATTCCCTCCGGTGTGCTGTACCAGCGTCCGATCAGTATTATCGGCAACGGAACCGTAATTGATCCCGGTGTTCTGTTAAATGAAATCGAAGATTTGAAAAAACGGGGCGTCAATCCTAATCTGAAAATCAGTCAACGCGCCCATGTAATTATGCCCTACCATATTGCCGTTGATGAAGGTTTAACCAGCCATCAGGGTGCCCTGGCCGCCGGTAGCACCAAGCGTGGTATTGCTCCGGTTTATGCCGATAAGATGTACCGCCACGGTATCCGCATGATCGATCTGCTGGAGGACAATATCTTCCGGGAAAAACTGGAAAAGGCGTATACCTTCAATGTTGGTTTATTACAAAAAGTGTTGGGTATTCCCTTCGATACGGACATGGAGGATATTTTTAATCTATACCGCCAGTATGGGGAAGCTCTACGCTCCTATATTACTGACACAAGTCTCGAATTATATCAAGCGCAGCAGGCCGGTAAAAAAATCCTGTTTGAGGGTGCCCAGGGACTGAGCCTGGATGTTGACCACGGTATTTATCCCCACACTACCAGCAGTAATATGACCGCCGGTCATGTCGCAGCCGGAGCCGGAATAACACTCCGTGCAATCCCAACGATCATCGGTATTGCCAAGGCTTATGTCAGCCGCGTGGGAATCAGTCCCTTTCCCTCCGAACTGGATGAGGCACAGGCCAATACACTCAGGGATAAAGGCGGGGAATACGGCACTACCACCGGTCGTCCCCGGCGGGTTGGCTGGCTGGATCTGGTCCAATTGCGCCAGGCAGTTCGCGTGCATGGTTTAACCGAAATAGCCCTCACCAAGCTGGATGTATTATCTGGAGTTAAAGAGTTGCCGGTCTGTACCGCATATGATATCGATGGACAACGTTTAAGCGAAGTGCCCGCCAGTTTATCCCAGTACCGTAAAGCGCACCCGGTGTATAAAACACTCCCCGGCTGGGAGGTAATCGATCAAGAAAAAGTAGAAAATTTTATTTCCCGGGGCTATAATAGTTTGCCGGTCAGTATGCGTGACTATATAAAATTCATTGAAGATGATTTACGCTGCCCAATAAAAATAATTTCTCTGGGACCGGAGCGTCACCAGACAATTGTTCGATAGTCATGTCTTTTACGGACGAAATAATCGACTTTTCCGTCCTGTCCACTGCGCAGATCAAGGCCACCCTGGCGCAAAATAATATACCCCTGACAGTTGATGAAATCCTCCAGATACAAAATGACTTTCTGGGACGATCGCCCTCCTTGGCGGAATGTGTGCTGTTTTCGATTGAAGGCTCAGAACATTGCTCATATAAAAGCAGTCGTCAGTATCTGAAAAAATTCGTCACCGATGGACCAAATGTTATTCTCGGAGCCCAGGAAGATGCCGGAATTGTAGCCGTGGCCACAGACAAAGTCGGGCACCGTTATTGTATCGTGATGAGCCACGAATCCCACAATCATCCCTCCCAGGTTGTGCCCTACGAAGGGGCTGCCACCGGCATTGGCGGGAACGTGCGCGACGTACTGTGCATGGGCGCTGAAGTGATCGCCTGCACCAATTCTCTGCGCTTCGGCGATATCTCTACCAACAAAACCAAATGGATTCACGATGGCGTGGTCGCGGGAATTGCAGGTTATGGTAATCCGCTGGGAATTCCCAATATTGGCGGAGATATTTATTACGAAAAAGATTATAATGACAATTGTCTGGTTACGCTGGTAACTCTGGGAATCCTGCGGGAAGATGAAATTATCCACTCTTACGCTCCGGGAAATGCCGCCGGGCATGATATAATTTTAGTGGGCAAGCCCACCGATAATAGCGGTTTTGGCGGTGCCAGTTTTGCCTCCCTGGAATTGGAAGAAGAAAAGAAGGAGCAGAACAAAGGAGCGGTACAGGAACCCAACGCTTTTTTAGAACGGCATCTGCTTAAGTCAAGTTACGCTTTGTTTAAAATTCTAAAGGAAAAAAATCTATTAAACAAAGTTGGTTTCAAAGATTTGGGGGCTGGCGGAGTTTCCTGTGCCAGCGTGGAAATGGCCGAC
>DAOWAH010000133.1 GCA_030634675.1 Fidelibacterota bacterium | reverse complement strand
TGTCAGGAATAATACCCTGCAGTATGTCGGTGAACCGAATAAGGTGATGTTTCTCAATTTACCGGAAATCTGCGAGATCAAAATTTTCACTGAGCGGGGCGACCTGATCTATTCCGATTTACACGAAGGCAGTGGTGACTTCCGCTGGGATCTGCTGACTTCTTCCCGGCAGATCATAGTCAGCGGTCTCTATATCGTGACCTTTTACGTTCCCAGGGATATTGTGGACCTGACAACGGGCGATTTGTTGATCCGCAAGGGTGAAAGCGTAATTAAGAAATTTGTCGTAATCAGATAAGTGCATTGACACTAACAGGAGTCATTGATATGAAACGTAAATATTTGAAAATATTGTCGCTGTCAGGAATTTTAGTGGCGGCACTGATGTTCTACAATTGTGAGGATTTCGAGGACGAGACATTCGAAATGACCGAGCTGGATGCTGCCGCAGCTGCTGTACTGGCAGAGCGGGATTCCATCGCGACTGTTATCGGAACGGCAACCTTTACCCGTCTTGATGATCAGCAATTCATAATCGCTCATTTTGCGAATGGTACAAATGACACAGTAGCTTCAGTTGATACGGATTCAATTCTGATCTTGGATGACTATGTCCGGACACTGACGGGTGCCAATGCTTATATAATGCCCAATGACACAAGTTATGACATCAAAACTTTGGCTGACAGTGCCAATACTTTCCTGCTGTTCAATGGCGGCAGCGCCGGTCGGGCAACCTTTTATTTCACCGATTATGTCCGGATGAATCTGCTGGATGTCAATGGCACCAGCATTGATACCGTCGAACTTGACGATGATAGGATTTCCCTGGAATTATCCGCCGGTTTCTACAGCTCGACTGGAAGTTCACCCAAACCGATCATCAAGTCCCGCTACGCTTATGATTTGGAAGATCAGGACTACCTGCTGCAGTTGATCACGTTCGAACAGACCCTGTCGAATCGGTTCTTTGCTGCGATCTTATTTGAATAACTATAGTCACTCGAGGTAAATAGCATGAAACGCTGGAAAGCAACAATTTTGTTATTGATAATAGGTGGTTTGATTTATTCTGCCTCCGGGGCTGATAAAAAATTGGCGCAAACGGGTTTCCAGTTTTTAAGTGTGGGTTGCGATGCCCGCGCTGCTGGTATGGCCAATGCAATGACTACCGTGGAACTGGGCTCCGGCTCACTCTTCTATAATCCTGCCGGGATGGCAAGATTAACTAATATCGTTGATCTCTCATTTAGTAATAACGGTTGGATCGCCGATATTAAGCACACTACCGCTTCTCTGGCTTTCGTACCTTCCGGTCACCGTTATGGTGTGATTGGTATCAGCCTGCAGTCGGTCAATTATGGTGACGTCGAGGGGACGGTTGTTTCCTTTAATGATCAGGGGTATATCGATACTGGAATATTCAATCCATCGGCGTATGCAGTTGGTGTGGGTTATGCGCTGGCCTTATCCGATCAATTCGCGGTCGGCAGTCAGATCAAATATACCGGTCAACATCTAGGTCCCAGCCTGGTAGTGATCGAAGATAGTCTAATAGTCAGAAAATACAAGGAATTCGCCACAGCAGTGGATTTCGGAACCATTTTCCACACCGGTTATAAAAGTGTTGCATTCGGAATGACAATTCGGAATTTCTCCAGTGAAGTTACATATGAAGATGAACCATTTGCTCTGCCACTGACATTTACGATGGGCATATCAATGGATGTGCTGGATTTCTTTTCCGGAATTGGATCACCTCATTCGTTGTATACCACCATTGATGCCACGCATCCCCGGTCCTATCCCGAATATATCAATCTCGGTTTTGAGTACAGCATGAATAATATGATCTATGCCCGTTACGGCTATATGCAGAATCGTGATGAACGATCCTCCAACTTTGGAGTTGGGGTAAGCTTTGCCAATATCAAGGTTGACTATTCCTATACTCCATTTGGGAAATTATTTGATAATGTTCAACGGATAACATTGCGGTTCGCAATTTAACCGGATCTTAAATGACTGTTTCCAATAGAAATCGGATCTGGCGTTTGATAATTCTGCTGTCTTTTTCAGCCGTCTATGCCGATATTACCGGAAAGATAGCGGGCCGGGTGATAGACGGTGGTAGTAGGCGAGGATTGGCAGGTGTAAACCTGGTGTTACAAGGCACCAATATTGGAACGGCCTCTAATGAAAAAGGTGAATTTTCCATCTTGAACATTGCTCCGGGTACTTATTCCATTAAAGCAACCATGATCGGTTATACCCCGGTCGTGATGACCAATGTGGTGGTTGCCATTAAACGTACCACCAAAATTGAGCTTCAAATGCAGACCGAAGTGCTCGGTTTGTCAGAGGTTACAGTGATAGCTGAACGTCAGGCAGTGGTAATGGATGTTTCAGCCAGTCAGTTAAATGTTTCCAAGGAAACAATCGAGTCTCTGCCGGTAACCGATGTTGTTGACGTTATCGGTTTGCAGGCCGGTGTTCGTGGTACGACAATCCGTGGTGGCAGTTCACGGCAGACTTCCTTTATTGTTGACGGATTTGTCATTAACGATGAGCGATCCAATATACCTTACTCCACGATCAGCCTGGTATCGATTAATGAACTGCAATTGCAGACCGGGGGCTTTACTGCTGAATATGGCAACCTGCGCTCAGGTGTAATCAACATTCCAACTAAGGAGGGCGATCCTAATTCTCTGTCTGGTTCAATTTTCTTTCAATTAACGCCACCGGCACAAAAACACTTCGGTCCATCAGCTTATGCTGCGGATACCTACTTTACCAGAGCCTTTCTGGACCCGGAAGTATGCTACACCGGCAGTGAAGGCTGGGACCGCTATACGGAACGGCAATATAAGAGTTTTAGAGGCTGGAATAAGGTTTCAGAGGAACTTCTGAGTGATGTTGATCCGACTAATGATCTTTCTCCGGATGGCGCCAAACGCCTGTATGAATTCCAGCACCGCCGTAACGGTGACATTACCGAACCCGATCACGTGATTGATTTCGGTATTGGCGGACCAGTCCCGGCAATCGGAGGAATGCTGGGAAATTTAAGATTCTATGCTTCCTATCGGGATGTTAAGGAATTGTTAATTATTCCATTATCCCGGGATGATTACCACGATAATGCCTTTCGGTTAAAATTAACCTCCGATTTGACGCCCTATACTAAATTGACCCTGTTTGGCTGGTTTGGTAAAACATCTTCCGTGTCACCTTACAGTTGGACTACAACGCCAACTGGTCGTGTTTTACGCTCCCGTTACGAAATCGCTAATCTGGTTGGGAGCAGCAGCGGGAACAGCCTGATCTACATGCCCGGCTGGTACAGTCCCTCTGATATAACCCGCAAGATATACGGTGTAAAAATCAACCGTGTAATCAATAATTCTTCCTATTATAATTTTTATATTCAGAGCCAGTCAAATTATTATAATACTTTCCAGATGGCTACCCGCGATACTGTACCCCGCTATGAGATTGTTCCGGGCTACAGTATTGATGAAGCACCTTACGGTTACTGGTGGAGGGGTGTCAGCAGCATCGGTGACCAGATGCGGATTGGTGGCTGGATGAATCTGGGTCGGGAAGAGAGCACAGTCAATACCTATACCCTGCGTTTTGATTATACCAACCAGCTCGACTATAAAAACCAGATCAAGACCGGCTTGACCCTGGTTTTCAATGATTATGACATTCATTCCTACACTTCTAACAAAGATGCGGATGGTAATCCGGTCATGGATACCTGGAACCGTTCCCAGGATTATAAAGCATCGCCCTACCGGTTCGAATTTTTTATCCAGGATAAAATTGAATTTGATGATTTTATAGCCAATGCCGGTGTTTTATTTGATTACACTAATTCAAATGTGGACTGGTATGATCTATCTGAATACGATCCATTGTTTCAGGACATTGCCGGTAATACGATTGAAGAGAAAGCGGATCTCTCAAAGATCAAGGGCCAATTCAGCTTCAGTCCCCGTCTCGGTGTTTCACATCCGATAACGGAAAGATCCAAACTGTATTTTAACTATGGACATTATTACCAGGAAGCTTCATCGACTTACCGCTTCAGACTGCAACGCGAGTACTCCGGTCTGGTAACATCGATTGGTGATCCTCTGCTGCCACTTGAAAAAACGGTATCATATGAGTTGGGGTATTCGCATAATCTGTTTAATCAGTTCCTGCTAAATGTTGCGGCCTATTACAAGGATATCACTAATCAGTCCAGTTGGGTAAATTACCGCAATATCGGGAACTCGGTAAAATATGCCAAAGCTTCCAGTGAACATTATGAGGACATCCGCGGGCTGGAATTGACCCTTGAAAAGCAGACCGGCAAGTACATTACCGGATTTGTCAATTATACTTATATGGTCAGCACGTCGGGCTATTTCGGTAATGACTACTACTATGAGAATCCCACCGAACAGCGGGCCTATGAGATCCTGAATCCCTATCAGTCCCGGCCCCATCCCCGGCCTTATGGCAGGGCAAATCTTAATTTTCACCTGCCCGGCGATTTCGGACCCCGCTTAATGAATCTCTATCCGATCGGCGGCTGGAATCTGAATGTTCTGACGTCCTGGACCGCAGGCTCCTATACCACCTGGGATCCCACCAATAATCCGGATATCGTGGACAATGTGCAGTGGAAGGATTCCTACAATGTTGATCTGCGATTGGCTAAATCCCTGTCAATAGCCAATCGACGGGTGCAACTTTTTGCCGATGTGACCAATGTATTGAACAGAAAACAATTAAGCTATGCCAGTTTCGTTGATAATTATGATTATGAATATTATATGAGTTCCCTCCATTTTGATTGGGAGGAAGGTATCCAGAAAGGGGATGACCGCGTCGGTGAATACCGCGATTATGATGTTGACTTCATACCGATGGAAACGGTGATGGATATTCACAGCATCCTTGCACCTGAAGCACGACCGGTTTACTATGATAATACGCTCGAATCTTATTGGCAATATGAAGATGGTAACTGGGTCAGTCGTCCTGACAAGTGGGTTAAAAAGAATGTATTGGATACCAAAGCCTATATCGACATGCCCAACCTGTCTTATTTTGCCTTTCTTTATCCGCTGCAGGTCAAGCTTGGAATCAGGGTGGATTTCTAATAGCAAAATTGAATTGATAATATAAATAAATGGTAAATACCGATAGAGCAAAACGATTAGGGCACTTGACAATGGCAGTTTTAATTGTCAGTGGAATTGGGTTGGCTCAAGATGAATTGGGTGCCGGGGATGAGCGTTATATCCGAATCGGTGAACTCCAGAATCATTTCACGGCTTATGGGTCCGAACGGGCCTGGAATAATGATTATTACCAGGGATTGCAGTGGCCGGCTGATTACCT
>DAOWAH010000225.1 GCA_030634675.1 Fidelibacterota bacterium | reverse complement strand
GCTGGGAATCAGGTACGTTAATCCGCATTGGCGTACTGCTTTATGTTCTTAATACGTGAATAAAATATTTTCTCCCCGGCAATGTCCTGATATTCTTCCCGTCCCTTACCAAGCACAACGACAACATCGCCTTTCCTCATTTTTTTAAGAGCTTTTTCCAGTGCTACTCCCCGATCGTCAAATACCTTGTAATTGGATTTGGTGAAACCGGCTATCGTATCGGAATTTATGGTTTCGATATCCTCAAAACGCGGATTGTCCGGGGTGAGATAACAGCGGTCACAATATCGTTCCGCGATGGCAGCCATTTCCGGTCTTTTACTGCGGTCGCGATCACCACCGCAACCAAATACCAGGGTCAAGCGGGCTTCATCGTCCATAATGCGGCGGATGGATTCCAGCACTTTCCGGTAAGCGTCCGGCGTATGGGCATAATCGACTATAACGACACCGCCGGATCTAGTAGCAAAACGTTCCACCCGTCCCGGTATTTGGCGGCATTCTTCAATCCCTTTGGCAATCGCCTCCGCTGGAACTCCCATTGCCCAGGTAGTTGTTACGGCGGTTAAAATATTTTCCAGATTGAAGCTGCCAATCAGATCTGAACGAATAAAAATACGATTCCCGCCAACTTCAATGATTCCTTTAATTCCTTCAATCGAAGCTTTCCAGTCGATATAGTGAGCATCACCCTCGATTGTCATCGATGTGGTTACTGCGGGAGCCTGGCATTCCGGTTTTAATTTCCGGCCGAATTCATCATCAATATTGATAATAGCAGTGGCCGTAATGGGCAGGGTTTTGAACAAATGAGCTTTGGCGTGATAATATTCCTCCATATTGCCATGATAATCCAGATGTTCCCGGGTCAGATTAGTAAAAGCGGCAAATTTGAAATCTACATCGGCCACTCGCTGCTGGTGCAGGGCATGGGAAGATACTTCCATAACAGCGTGGGTGTAGCCATTGGAAAGAATATCGGCAAATAATTTTTGTAAATTGCTGGCATTCAGGGTAGTCAGAGATTTTCCTTGCGATGAATCACCGGCAAATACACCGAGCGTACCGAGTAAGGCGGATTTTATTCCATTGGTTGATAAAATCGAATTGATTAGAAATGATGTTGTGGTTTTGCCATTGGTACCTGTAACACCAATTACAGTTAATGCTTTGGAAGGATGATCATAAAAATCTGCTGCGATAAGCGATTCCGCGCGGCGCGGATCGTTGACCCTGATCCTGGGAACCGGAAGATCAGCTAGATCACGACTGTCGGTTATAACCGCTACTGCACCATTCTTAAGAGCCTGATCAATGAAATCATGTCCATCAAGTTGGGTCCCGGGTACTGCGATAAAAACAAATCCTTTTTGTATGGCCCGCGAGTCGGAGCTCAAACCGTAGATTGGTATCTGCGGAATTGCCTCCAAATTCGACACGAGACCGGACACCAGTTTATGTAAGTAGCGCTTCATTTCAGACCGATCACACAGGTCGAATTAGGGCTAACAATTAAACCCGGTTTCGGACTTTGCCAAGCGACGGTGCCGGAACCCTGAAATTTGGGGATCAGACCGGCAATGCGGATAGTCTTCAATGCTTTCCGTAGACTCATTCCACGGATATCCGGAATTGTACAATTATTGGTATTTTTAACAGGTTGGGCTACTAAGGCAACAGTTGACAGGGCGACAAGATTTTCAGTTGGCCGGGGTGTAGATTCTATTTTCGGAATAGTTATTTCCGTTGGTTGAGTATCAGATTGTTGAGCCGTTACTAAAAGCAGATCGTCATCAAGATTTATAATCCTTTGAACAACGCGCTTGAACAAGGGGGCTGCGCCGATACCGCCCCAATGATAACCAATGTTCGGTTCATTCAATACGAATACACCAACAATCTGGGGATTATCGGCGGGGAAAAACCCGGCAAAATTTGATATATATTTTGACTTGGAGTAACGTCCGTTGAAAAATTTCTGGGCCGTACCGGTTTTACCGGCCATTGACCAGCCGGGAATCCCGGCCGTCATTCCGGTTCCGGTTGCGACAACTTTAGTCAACATCCCGCTCAGTGCTCGCATACAAGACTGATCAGCAACTTTTCGTACAACTTCCGGTCGATCACTATAAACCACTACACCGTCCCGCGAAACAATTCGATCGATAATACGTGGTTTCATCAAGATACCGCCATTGGCAATGGTGGCAAATGCACAGGTTAGTTGTAAGGCAGTAACTCCGACTTCGTAACCAATGGACAATTCAGCCAGGGATATTGCGGTCCAATCGGATGTATTGCGCAGAATGCCGGATGTTTCGCCCACCAAACCAATATTAGTTAGTGCACCAAAACCATAATCCCGGGAATACCGATACAGACTGTTAGCTCCGATTCGTTCGGCAATCTTGATAATTCCCACATTGCTGGATTGTTCAATGATTTGAGAAAAATTCAACAGTCCGAAACTTTCCCAATCCTCAATAATTTTTCCGGCGAAGGAATATTTACCACCTTCGCAATTGAACTCTTCATCGATTGTCACGGTATTCTGATCCAAAGCGGCGGTAGCACACACAATTTTATAGGTAGAACCTGGTTCGAATTGATCGGTTATGACGCGGTTTTTTTGGTTTTCGACCGGGTAATTCCCCGGAGCACCAGGATCGTAATCCGGTACAGAGGCCATTGCGAGGATCGATCCATCCTGGGGATTCATCAGGATACCGCTGGCGCTACGGGCACCGGTCTCTTCGATCCGCCGGATTAATTCTTCCTGCAATAACGTTTGATATTCGAGGTCTATCGTCAGGTAGATATCGGCGCCATTGGCGGGCTGATTTACCGGATAGTTGATTTTGCGCTGAGTTTTCCCCAAACCATCGGCCGATTTAACCACCCAGCCGGCTTCCCCCTTCAGGAAACGATCATATTTAAGTTCAATGCCGGCGATACCTTTACCGTCCACATCAATAAAGCCCAGCGTCTGGCTGGCGATATTCTGATGAGGATAATTGCGACTGACCTGTTTTTCAACTACGACTCCTGCGAATTGTTTATCCAGCAGGGACTCGCATTCCTGATTCAACAGATTGCGCTCAAGATAGATAAATGGTTTTTCGGATTCTAACCGAGACAGGTAATGCTGTGGTGATTTCCCTGTCAATTGACTTAAAAAATCAGAGAGCGAATCCTGATCCTCAATTTTTGCAGGGTGCACTCCAATGGAATAATGAATAATATTGGAGGTCAGAGCCAGTCCCTTACGATCGTAGATAATTCCCCTGGTAGCTGGAAGAGTTACTTTGACCTGGGCCTGGCGTTTACCCTGAATACGATAATCATTGCCATCGATTATCTGGATTTGAAACAGGCGTGCTGCCAATATTACCCAGCCCAGCAGGATCAGCGATGACAAGATTGTAATCCGGGTGCGGTATTTCAGATAAGCTTTAGTCATTATACCAGCCGGTGGCGCCGTAATCCACATAAACAATGATTGTTTCCGGTGCGGCCGTTACCATTCCCAATTCGTTGCGAGCAATGCCGGTAATCCGATCAATCCGTTCTAACCGCGCGATATCGTTCGTCAGTAATTTGTTGTCATTCACCAAACCGGCTTCAATTTTCTCCAGCGCCGAAACATCCCGAATTGAAAGATTTATTTCATTATAG
>DAOWAH010000143.1 GCA_030634675.1 Fidelibacterota bacterium | reverse complement strand
GGAGCGCATGGTCTGAACCATCTCTTCCGTAATCAGTAGCGGCGCCCGCTTTCCAAAAATCTGAGCAGTGCAAATTACCACATCGGTATCAGCAAGCTGCTGGTCAATAATTACCTGCTCATGGCGGTAAAAATCCTCCGATTGTTCTGTGGCGTACCCGCCTTCGGTCTCAGCTTCCGCAGTTGTTGCCAGGGAAACAAACCGTGCCCCCAGGCTCTCCACCTGCTCTTTTACTACCGGACGGGTATCAAAAACAGTGACCTGTGCACCCAAACGTTTGGCCGTGGCGATGGCCTGCAGTCCGGCTACACCCGCACCAATTATTAGTACTTTGGCTGGTGAAATTGTTCCAGCGGCCGTCATCATCAGGGGAAAAAATTTATTTAACGAGGCGGCGGCCAGTACGACTGCTTTATAGCCTGCAGCCGAACTCATGGCACTCAAGGCATCCATGCGTTGGGCACGGGAAATTCGCGGAACTAATTCCATTGCCAGACTGGTGACACCTTTGGCAGCCAGTTTCTCAACATTGCGGATGTATTTGAATGGGTTCATAAATCCGATGATTACTGATTCCTTGGGGAGCGGATCTATCAATTTCAGTGTTTCTTCATCGGTGAGACAGACCAGTTGCGCCTTGAGAAAAACCTTTCCCTCTTTCAGCAACTGCTTATAATCAGCAACGATATTCGCCCCGGCCTCTTCGTACTGCCGGCGGGTGAATCCGGCCTGTTCGCCAGCTCCCTCTTCCAGCAGAACCTTCGCACCAAGTTTCGTTAGACGCTTGACGCTCTCAGGAACCAGAGCGACACGTTTTTCACCAGGTGCAGTATCTTTTAATACAGCAATCGTGAACATCTAATTACTTCTCCTTGGTTAGAATAATCAATTTTTTGATGGCTTTGAACTTACAAAGTTACACCGGCTTACAATTATTTGCGAATGAATCTCATTAGTCACTGGTGGGACACTTTTTAATTGGGAAACCTTGAAGGTTACTTTCAACGATAAGCAATAAAGCCACTCAATTTGAGGGGCTTTAAATATGTGATGTAAGGATGCCATCCGCCAGCTGGCGGATGGCATCCATCATTAAGGCAAAATTTACCAACTCCCGTCGGTCAGGTACTCATCAATCCCCCGGGCAGCTTGTCGTCCGGCACCCAATGCCAGGATAACGGTAGCTCCACCGGTGACAATATCGCCGCCGGCGAACACGCCTTTTTTGCTGGTTCGCATGGTATCGCCGTCAACATTGATATTACCCCATTTATTAGTATCAATATCCGGCGTTGTCTGTGAGATTAACGGATTGGAACCATTGCCGATCGCTACAATCGCAATATCGACCGGTTCGATATATTCCGAATTTTCAATTGGTACCGGTCGGCGGCGTCCGGAAGCATCCGGTTCACCCAGTTCCATCCGGATACATTTCATTGAGTGCAGCCGTTCATTCTCATCCCCCAGCAGTTCGATCGGGGTGGTCAGTATTTCGAATTTAACGCCCTCATCTTTGGCATGGTGGATTTCCTCGTCCCTGGCCGGCATTTCCGCTTCCGAGCGGCGATAATAGATGGTAGCCTTAGCGCCCAAACGCAAGGCCGTGCGGACTGCATCCATGGCAACATTACCGCCTCCGAATACAGCTACTTTTCTTCCTTGGCAGTCGAGTATTGGAGAATCATATTCCGGAAATTTATAAGCTTTCATCAGATTTACACGGGTCAGGAATTCGTTGGCTGAATAGACACCTGCCAGACTTTCACCGGGGATGTTCATAAACCAGGGGAGGCCGGCTCCCACCGCAACAAATACCGCGCTGTAGCCCTCCTCTTTCATTAAATCATCGATTGAATAAGTGGCGCCAATAACTACATTAGTCTTGAATTCAACACCCATATTGCGCAGGTTGTTAACTTCCTTGCGGACGATCGCCTTTGGCAGACGGAACTCCGGAATCCCATAGACCAGCACCCCTCCCAGCTCGTGTAGCGCTTCAAATACGGTGACATCATAGCCCATGTTGATCAGATCGCCGGCGCAACTGAGTCCGGCGGGACCACTGCCCACAATGGCTACTTTTTTACCTTTTTTGTCAATCCGGGGAATTTCAGATGTTATCCCCTTCGACATTTCAAAATCTGCGACAAACCGTTCCAGACGTCCGATCGATACAGGTTCGAACCTTTTAGCGAGCACACATCTGACTTCACACTGGGTTTCCTGGGGACAGACCCGACCGCAGATCGCCGGCAGGACATTATCCTCTTTTATTTTCCGGGCCGCACCCAGAAAATCTTCCTCGACCACCAATTCAAGGAAATCAATAATTTTAATCTCAACCGGACAACCATCCATACAAGTCGGTTTTTTACATTGCAGACAGCGCTGGGCGTCCAAGATAGCCTGTTCTTTGGTCAAGCCCAGGTTAACTTCTTCAAAATTGTGCGCCCGGATCAGCGGATCCTGTTCGGGCATTAACTGGCGAGGTAGCTTTGTACGTTCTTTCGGAGGGAGAAATTCTGCCATGACGATCTCAAATAATTAAATAATTAGACGCTTGTGGCTTTCAATGCATCAGCTTGTTTATTTAGATTACAGCGATGCTCATATGATTCCAATGATTTCAGTTCGTACTCATGATAAACTCGATTACGGTTAACCAGATTTCTGAAATTAACCTTATGGGCATCGAATTCAGGTCCGTCGACGCAGGCAAATTGCACTTTATTATCAACCTGAACCCGGCAACCTCCGCACATTCCGGTGCCGTCTACCATGATCGGATTTAAGCTGACCACTGTATAAATGCCATGGGGCCGGGTAACTTCCGCCACGGCCTGCATCATCGGGATCGGACCAATAGCGAGTACGAAGTCAATCTGACGACCTTCATCAATCAACTCCTGTAGTTTGGTGGTCACAAAGCCATGAATTCCATAGCTACCATCATCGGTGGTTATAAAAGCCTGATCGCTGACAGCTTTCATTTCATCCTCGAGGATTACCATATCCTTGGAGCGGGCGCCATTGATAGTAATCACATGGTTTCCCTTTTCCTTTAAGGCCACTGCAGTCGGATAAGCTATCGCGGTTCCGACACCACCACCGATACTGACGGTTGTACCGAATTTTTCAATATGCGAGGGCTTCCCCAGGGGACCGACTATATCCGTAATTGTGTCGCCAGCCGCTTTGGTATTTAATTCTTTGGTAGTCTTTCCAATACCCTGAACAATAATCGTAACTGTCCCCTGTACCGGATCCGAATCAGCAATGGTCAGTGGAATGCGCTCACCTGTTTCCGTAATCCGGATAATCACAAATTGTCCGGCTTTCCGTTTGCGAGCAATTGGGGGAGAATAGATTTTAAACAGTTTAATGTCCTGGGCCAGAAATCGTGCTTCAACAATTTCGAACATTGTACACCTCGTCGATTGGTCTTAATCAGCCTTAAATATAGATTTTTTTCAGGATTTACTGGTCTTAAATAAGGTCGGAAGTTACAGGCATCCTTTAATAGAAAGTGAATAAAATTGTATCATAGAATCTACTCTTTTCCATGAGTTCTAATTAGTGTCTGTCCATAAAGTCACAAGTCTTAATTTCAATTGCCCAGTCCTTCAGGGCTGGTATTTGAATGTGCCAAATTTCCAGCAGGGCATTCATGCCCTTATCATTTGGAATATCCTGCGTTTAAAACGCCGTGAACGGCGTCAGACTATTTTTAATATCTGTAATCCCGCCATGAATGACGGGGCTACTGAGAAAGAAATCACGACATTATAGAATGACTCTAATTTGCAAATTCCTGTAATGCAAAAGGCGCCGTAAATATCTACAGCGCCTTTTGTCATTTCAGATAATATAAATTCAATCAGTTGTGCGAATACTCCGGTAAGGCAAAGCCCAGAAAACGGAATGGACTGCCTCATCTTCGGCATAGAGCGTTCCTAAATCGACCACATCAACAAAACCACGGAAAACCCGGCGTTGATAAGGTTGATGATCGTGAGGATGACGACCCGGACCATGTAACCGCCAAAGTCCGGTAAAAATATTATCCAGGGCGGTAACATCGCCGAAAATACCCATATCATTAATCAGTCGGCGACCTTTGTACCCGCGGCCATGCCCGTAATGGAGCATGACGGCCTCAGCGCTGTTGAATGGGAATTCCGGTCCCGCATTGGTTACTGAAACTTCAGTCCGCACAGCATGCCAGGCTTGAAAAGCAGGTATCTCATCACGTGCGATAAAAAGATCGGTTACATCACCTTCATAGGAATAAATCGGTTCGGCACCATCAGGAGTGTGAAACTCCAATTTGGATATATCCACTTTGTTCCCCGTAACACCAACGCCAATTGATAGGGCGTTAATTCGCCAACCGCCAGTGCTATCATTGGTAGTTGTGTCCGTCAGGACAAAGCGTACTTTACGGGTGAAATCGGTAATGAACGGCTTGACCCAGTGGGTAGTGTCGCCGGTTGTTGTATCCCGGGTGAAAATGATGAAATTTCCGGTTATCGTTCTGGTTATAACACCGATTGCAGTGTCGTTTCCCAGATCGGTGAAGACGACATCACGATCAACATTTGTTATCCTGCGGCCAAAGCGAATTCTCAGATCACTGCCGGGATCAAGCGTGTCTCCTACAACCTTGAATAATCCCTCCTGTTCAAGGCCATCTTCATATTCACCGTCAATGGCATCAGCATCATCCAGGCCGTCCAGTCCCAATGTTTCATCGCCATTGATTAATGCCATCAGATACTGTTCAATTTCGCCTTCGACAATATCCTGTTCAGTATCTTCACAACTGATCAATAGCAGGAGGCCCAAGCAGGCAAATAATATTAATAATTTCTTCATAATCATACTCCTTAATTTCTAGTTCATCTTAATCAATATTAATTAAAATCGTTTATTTGGTCTTCGGTTTTGGCCCATCATGCGCTTGCTTTGATTAATGGCTTCACGGCGTTCCCGGACATTGCGTTGCAATTCATTTTTAAAGCGTTCATCAAAGATCATCAGTTTAACGCGTTGAGTATTGGTAAGCACGCCTTCCAGACGGTTCAGATAATCTGATCGCAAGTCAATTTTTTGCTTTTCAAGATCAGAAATAAGTTTTAAAAAGGCTTTATAATCTTTATCAGTGATGGTCTCACCTCGTTCGGCTCGCTCCAGCATTGTGCGGCCTGCTTCAACTCGCTCCGTATTTAATTTTTTGATTTTCTCACGATGT
>DAOWAH010000255.1 GCA_030634675.1 Fidelibacterota bacterium | reverse complement strand
CATACCACCTGTGGCCAGTGTCATGTCAGTCGTCCCAATAGTGTTCATGGCGGCTTTATCAGAAATCATAAGTTCAATCGTATACCCGATCAAACTAATAATTGCACAGCCTGTCATGGCAGTCGGATTTATGTTGATTACAGCGGTGATCTTACAGGTAATAATCCAGATACCCATTATTTAAAAGGTTATAAGTGCTTGGATTGTCATAAAGAGGATTTTCATGCGGATGCATCTGATGTTGAAAGCCGTTATCACTTACCTGATTTACCGACCTGTGAAGATGTCGGATGTCATGCCTCTGATTTAGCCACAACCAATACTTACCATATTATGCACTGGCCAGATAATCCGACCCGCGGGCTCAGCTGCTATGTCTGTCATTCGCAACCATATTATAATTGCAACAGTTGCCATTCCGGTGGGGAATGGAAAGAAGGTTATGGTTCGATTGGCAACGACATAAATGCAGGTGGTGGGGATTATTTAGAATATCCGGATTTCCGGATCGGGTACAATTATGACCAGGACTTGCACGATGGAAAATGGATTGTAGTCAGGCATATACCGGTTTCAGTGGATTCCTATGAACCCTGGGGGCATGCTACCTTGGCAAATTATGATGACCGCCCGACCTGGGAATATACCAGTCCCCATAATATTAGAAGGTTCACCGCTCAGACTGATACTACCGGCGGTGCTTCCTGTAGCGAGAATTGCCACTTAATAGGAACCAAAGCAGAATTAAATGGAAAACGATTCCTGTGGCAAAGTTTTATCGATTCTGCCTATACCGAAGAGGTTGAAGCCAACCTGCCGGTGATCGTCGATGATCATCTACCATCTGGTTGGCCACAATACTAATAAATACTAATAAGGAGTTAAAATGAAACTGAACAAATTGTTTATCGTCTTATTCGCCCTGACCTTCCTGTTTTTCGTTGGTTGTGATGAGGATGACGATATCAATGAATTTGAAGTCCTGGTAGAATACCTGGAAGGTGACGATGGTGGATACGTGAATAATTTGGGGACCTGGATTTTCACCGAAGCATCCGTTAATCTCGACGATTATCTGGTACTTGATTTGAGATCTGCTACCGATTTTGATGCTACGCCAAATCCGATTGCCGACGCAGTAAACACCACCCTCTCCGGAATGTGGGCACTTGCCGAAGCAGCTACCGAACCAATCCTGGTTACCTGCTATTCTGGGCAGACTGCTTCTTTTGCTCATACATTGCTGAGGCTTAAAGGATATGAAGCTTATACCATGAAATTTGGAATGAGCTGGCATGATGTAACACTGGACAAATGGACTGTCAAGTGTGTGGATACTTATGCTGGTGATTTGGTTACAACTGCTTCTCCGACGCTACCATCCTTTGATTATCCTGAACTTAACACTGGTGAAGAAGACGGTGCAGCTATTCTGGATGCCAGAATCGATGCAGCAATCGCTGCCTGGGGTGCTGGTCTTTTAGTTTCTGCCGAGACTGTAATGAATGAACCTGCTTCTTATAATATCATTAACTACTGGGTCGAAGCTGATTATTTGGATCACGGCCATATTGATGGCTCTTATCAAGTAACACCATCCACCTTGACCATGGATGAGAATCTGTCCGTTTTTGATCCGATTGGTGGTAATATTTTCTATTGTTATACCGGTCAAACAGCAGCAGCTTCAATTGCTTATTTGACGGTATTGGGTTATGATGTAAAATCCATTGCGTATGGATTCAACAATATGAACTGGTCTGAACTTCCAGGACACAAATGGTCCAAACCATACAGTGGCTAATAAATTATTGTAATTTGTTTGGATGGCTCTTGTCAAAGAGCCATCCAATTAAATAAATTCTTGCTATGATAAAGCTATTATCCCTGCGCTTCCCAATTTTATTATTTTTATTTCTTTTAACTAATGGAACTATGCTATCACAACCGAATGTTAAGTTGTCTACGACCTTTGTTACACCGCGGGTTGGCATGCTGGAGTATGAGGAATCTACCTATTGGAATACGGTTGTTAATTATTCCCAGCAATTCGGAACGCGAATTCAAATCGAATCCCAGTTCGAATACGGTTCGGAGACTGGCAGTTTACCAAATCCGTTCAGGATCTATAACCTTACCGCCAAATTGGATTTTGGGCAGCATCAAATGCGGCTTGGCAGAATTGCTCATTGGAGTGCTCTTACCTTTGGGCGCGTGGATGGTCTTGATTATACCATATCCACCCAAAAATTCGGTTCTCTGCGGCTGTTGGGCGGTTTTGACGCTGTCACCGATTTCAGCGATACTTCTTTCACCGACAAAATTTTTATTCTTGGTTCCTGGAGTGCCGGTCGTGTAGGTAATAATGTTGATTTTTCCTACTGGATGGAGTTAGATGGCGAAGAAACCAATTCTTTTATTGGAGTTAGTACAAGCAAAAAATTATTCTTTGATATTCGCTTTACCGGCGGCCTGGCCTGGTCAATCACTGCCGGGCAGGTCTATCATAATAAATTTAAATTAGCTAAAAAAATTGGAAATAACGTCCTGTCAGCCGGCCTGCGCCAAAAACGCTACTTGTCTGATAATCCCTATCCCTGGGTAGAGGAGGGTATCAGCCCCAGTCCGGTGCTAAATTTTGGAGTAACTTCCCGATTCGGCCGGAACCTGGTTTTATGGAATCAACTTAATCACCGCTTAAATGAAGAAGGTGTTACCTATTTTCGCAGCAGCGCAATATTTAACAGATATACCATTACTGCAATTTTTAGCTCCCAGGGTGATAAAACTCTGTTTGGAACAAGTATTGGTGCTAAACAGGCAGTGACAAAAAACCTTGATTTCAGTGGTAGTTTATCGCTGAATATGCTTAGTTATGGTGATATCGTTGAACCTTCTAATTCAATTGGTGGTTATTGGGCGTTATGCTGGCAGCCTTCGGAAAAGACATCAATACGAATTTTCACACGCTATTTTAAAAACCCATATTTCAAATATGATAGCAGAGGAGGGCTGGTAATCAATGTGGCGCTTTAGATTAATTACTCTCCTGTTTTTAACCATCCGGATTTTTGCCCAAGATTATATTATGTTCCCCCATCAATTTCATATTGAAGATATGGAAATGGCTTGCGAAGACTGCCATGGCACAGTTGCTGAGGTCGATAATATGGCTAAGCGCCTCTTACCTGAAAAGGATGACTGCGTGAGCTGTCATGACGGTGATACAGCTACCGAGGAATGCGAAGCTTGTCACGCGGATCCGGAAGATCCCCTATCGTTTGCTGAATCTCAACCTCTTTCGGGGTTGGAATTTTCGCACCAGTACCATCTGTCCAATGCTCTGACCTGCTCTGGTTGTCACAGTGAAATCACCAAT
>DAOWAH010000457.1 GCA_030634675.1 Fidelibacterota bacterium | reverse complement strand
TCCAATTTTAACGGAACGATTGAAAACCAGCCTAGCCTGGTTGGTTCCGTTCAGTATTCGGCAACAGTCCGATACAACTTATTTTGTCGATAATACAAAAATCTATACTTCTGAGCACGCCACGCTCATTCCCTTAGATGCGGTCGCTTTGCCAGGTCGCCACAACCTTGCCAATCTACTGGCAGCGGCAACGGCGGCCCATCTGATTGGGGTACCTGATCAAACTATTGCTATGGTTATGCAATCTTTCACTGGTATACCACATCGCCTGGAAGAAGTAGCTTTAGTTGACGGTGTTAAATATATCAATGATTCCAAGGCCACCAATCTGGATGCTGTCAAGGTGGCACTGATGAGTTTCCCTGACCCTATCATCCTGATTCTAGGAGGTAAAGACAAAGGCAGTGATTTTCGCGATTTGATTCCCTACATCGAAAATACAGTCAAACAAATCATTGCTATCGGTCAGGCTCAAACCCGGATTTTAGCCGCTCTGAGGGATGCGGTGAGACCTATCTGTGTTGACGGTCTCAGGGATGCGGTTAAAATCACACGGGATAGCGCTATGCCTGGGGATGTGGTTCTTCTGTCCCCAGGCTGCGCTAGTTTTGATCAATTTCGCGATTTCGAGGATCGCGGTGATAAATTCCGTGTTTTAGTAAAAGAACTGGAAACCAGCACATGACGCAGTTAAACCAGATCTGGAAAAATTACGACCGGATGTTGATCGGGACTGTCCTGCTCTTAGCAGTTGTTGGCATGGTTATGCTTTACAGCGCCAGTTCTATCTGGGCTTATAACCATTATGATACCGGTACCTACTTCCTGCAGAAACAGGTTTTACGTCTCGCAATTGCTTTACTGATAATGTATGGTTTCATGCGGTTGGATTACCGGCACCTTAAAGACTGGGCAAATATCATTCTGATCGGTTCGGTAGTGCTATTAATTGCTACTAAAATGATCTATTTCCTACAACACAATCCAGCTCCCGCCCGCTGGATTCACCTTGGTCCCCTGTCGCTGCAAACTTCTGATATAGCACGATTAAGTCTGATCATTTATCTTTCAGCTTATATCAACAAAAAACGCCAGCAATTGGAAGATTTTTATTTTGGATTTCTACCGGCGGTTGTGGTAATAGCTTTGATACTGGGGCTGATTATTATTCAACCTGACTTCAGCACCGCTGCAATTATAGGTGTAATCGGATTCACCATCCTGTTTCTCGGAGGTGCTCGCTTGCCTCACATCGTTGTTACCATTACCAGTGCGATTACGATCCTGATTCCGGTGATGTTAATGGAACCTTACCGGCGGGCGCGAATTTTATCATTTTTTAACCCGATAGCCGATACCGGAGGCTCAAGTTATCAAGTCCAACAAAGTTTGATTAGTCTTGGTAATGGTGGACTATTCGGTTTGGGATTGGGAAACAGCATGGAAAAAAATCTGTTTCTGCCCACCCCTCACACTGATTTTATATTTTCAATTATTGGCGAAGAAACCGGTTTCATCGGGGTTATTATTGTACT
>DAOWAH010000432.1 GCA_030634675.1 Fidelibacterota bacterium | reverse complement strand
AGCCATAATAATCTTTATTGTTGCCTTAGTCATAATTGCGATTTCTGCCTGATTAATCCCTGATAAACGCTGTTATCAGATCATTTACGGCCTGGTGCTGCTCCATCATAGCCAGATGCGACGCCCCCTTCAATTCTACAAATTGTCCATTCGATAATTGTTCGGCAAGTTCGCGTCCTGCTGCCACCGTAGTAAATTTATCCACTTCGCCATTGATAATTAAGATCGGTAAGGTAAGAAGCGACAGATCTTTTTCGCCATCATAAACCATCCCGTTAAACAAAGCTTTCATCATTCCCATGGGATTGCGATCGCTGACTACCCGCTCACGATGAATAAAAACCGGGTCAGTATCAGGATGAAAAGCACCCCTCTCAAAATTCTTACTCATGATTGGGCGCAGAAGCCACAACACAAAAACCGGAAGTTTCCAGATGCTATTGATCTGCGGTGACCGAAAAGGTGCGGCGCCAATCAACACAACCTGATCAATTTCATTCTTGAAATGTCCTGCCAGCCAGAGGGCAAAAGCGGTTCCGTAGGAATGGCCAATCACAATATTTTTCGTACATTTATAGCGTTGAAATATAGTTTCCATATCCTGCGCCAGTTCAATAAATGAATAACCAGCTTTGGGCACCGGACTGTCGCCATGTCCCAATAAATCCGGTACCACGATGAAATGATGATCGATAAATTTCTGAACTTGATTATGCCATTGTTCACCTCGACCTCCGGCCCCGTGGATCATCATTAACATCGCTTTCGATTCGTCACCGCCAGTCCGGATCGACAGGTTGCGGCCGGGACGAATCTCAATAATTTGTCGAGTTAAATTTGGCATCATTTCCTTAGATCGGTGTAGCTTGTGTTACACTGGTACTGAAAGTAAATTTACCCTCTACCACCTAACATTTCCGATAGCGAAATCTATTAATAGAACAACTGATGACCAAAATCAAAAAGAAGACATTGCCTAAATTATTTGTCCTCGATACCAATGTAATCCTACACGATTCACGTTGTATCCATAGCTTCGAAGAAAATGATATTGCAATTCCGATTACCGTTCTGGAAGAACTGGATAATTTCAAGCGCGGTAACGAACTGATAAATTTTCAGGCTCGGGAATTCCTGCGCCAAATTGACGAGCTAACCGGAGACATTCTGTTCGAAGATGGCGTTCCCCTCGGTGCTGGTCTCGGCCGGCTGAGAATTATCGTCGGACAGGAAAACTATCCGGCCTTTCAGGAAATCTTTTTTGAGGACACCCCTGATAATCGTATCCTTAGCGCTCTTTATTCAATTTCGCAGAAAGAGCCCGAGCACCAAACAATTCTGGTTTCCAAAGATACCAACCTGCGGATGAAAGCCAAGTCCCTGGGGCTCCCGGCCCAGGACTACACTACTGATAAAATCGAAAGTATTGATAAAATATACACCGGTATGCGTTTGGTGGAAGGTATCCCAACTGAAGTGATTGATGCACTTTATCAAGCACCATATAAAGTGGAAGTTAGTCAATTATCGGAAATCGATAATAAAATCGCCAACGAAAATTTTATCCTGCGTAACAGACAAAAATCAGCCCTGGCAACTTATCTCGAAACCGAAAATGTTTTTTACCGCGTCGATAAGAAACCGGCTTACGGTATCATGCCGCGGAATGCCGAACAGACCTTTGCCCTTAAAGCACTGACCGATGATCGAATT
>DAOWAH010000043.1 GCA_030634675.1 Fidelibacterota bacterium | reverse complement strand
TGGTTCGACGAAAGTAAAGATAGTGGTGTATGATCAGTGGTCCACAACACCGGGAAGTAGTATCAAACGCCTGGGGGGGCAGTGGACTTATTGGTTTGGCCTGAAGGAGAGCAATATTCTGGGTTCGGGGCAAACCCTGTCGTTATCGTATCACCATGGTTTTCTAAATTCATATCTGGACCTGGAATATTATAATCCCTCTTTTTCAAAGGAGCGATTAAGATATTATTTAATGATCAAGCACTCAGATGAAGGGCGCGGTATAATCGGCAGTCTGGTAAAACCGCTGCGTTCGAAAACCGACCGAAACGGTTATCAATTTTCATTTGGTACCCAGACCAGGACTAACCGGATTTTCTGGGATGCCAACCGGTTTAACAATCCGGAGAATGAAAGTATACCGGCCGGGATTAGCGTGGGTGAGTCCAATTCCGTAATTGAGTTTCCGGATGTAAAGACCACCAGTATTTATGGTGCTTACACCAGGTCATTCGGCCTTGAGTTAAAGTTTAATATTAACTATTTCATTTCCATTTACCAGCGTGAATCTCCCGACAATACTCTGTATTTAGCTGGTATCGAAGAATTTTTAACACCGGCAGTTTTTCAATTACCCATTTATGATGATCGTCTGGTTGGCGTCAAATTCGATCTCTATGCCAGTGATTACAGCATCACCAGGAATTTCAAGCAGTTGAAGTGGACGGAAGATATTGAACAGGGCTGGTCTGCATCATTGGTTATCGGGCGGAATCTGGGGATCAGCAGCAGGGAGTACTACCTGGCGCCCCATTTCAGTATATCAACCGGCGCCAGTGGTGTTAATTACATTCGATTGAATCTTGCCTCAGCCTGGTTTTACCGTCCTGGCAGCGGGACGGATCGTGGTAAATTTTCCGCCAACCTGGAGTGGATCAGCAAACCGACCGGTATTAATTCAAATCTACTATTGGTGGAATGGTCCCATTTATTCCAGGCCCATCCCACCAGCCAATTGTTGCTGGGGGAATTCAATGGTTTATACGGGTATCCGAATTATTATTATGCCGGGCAGGCCCGCTGTAAATTATTGCTTGAATCCCGCTTTCTGCCGGCGGTCGAAATTTTTACGATAGCACCGGTGCTGACAGTTTTTTATGTCGCTGGCAATACCTTTCCCGCCGCTCAGGATTTTACCTTTAATAATCTTCATCACGCGGTTGGAATCGGCCTGCGGCTTGGTTTAACGCGCTCGGCCAGTTCGGTAATAAATCATATCAATCTGTCCTGGCCGCTTGAAAAAGGTCTGCCCAAGCCGGTCCTCTCGATACAATCAAAAACGACACTCTAGTCCGGCCTGGCCAACAATTCAAATATTGAAAATATAGCTCAATTTCAACATAAGTACATTATTGCCTACATCATTGAACAGCGTTTTCCGGTCAGTGTTGAAATTGAAGGGTTTAAATAATTCGCTGTTGGTATAGCCTTGAGACCAGACCAGATAAAGCACCGAGCCAGTGGAATATTCCCAGCGTAAGACCAGATTGGAGCGGAATTGCTTGTAGTTGAAGTCGTTATAACCGTAAACGGTATAGGGTATTGCACCCGGTTCATTGCGGCTGATGCTGTAATAATAATCGCCATCCTCGTCGGTTTCAATACTGATTTCATCGTCGTCAAAAGCCTTAAAACGTTGGTCGAAATCCTCATTACGGGCGTCGTCTATTTCCATGAAATCAAAGAATTTCCCAGCCCTGAAAAATGGTTCGGCATAATACTGGATTGACAGGTTGGTTGAGAGCGTCAATTCAGCCCGCAGGGTCAGGGTCAGGGTCTTTTGCTGCAGTCCGGACCAGATATAGTGGGTATTATCAAGGGAATCGGTATCAGCTCCGATCCAGGCCCAGGTATCATCCAACTGGTTATAACCCACTTCCGCTCGAAGCTGCATGTTTTGTCGTGGCCGCCAGGTAACGCCAGGATAGACATCCCAGTTGTACATGTTATCATCATTATGGAAATATGAACCGAAGAAACTGAAGAATAAATCTTTGCGTTGATCAGTATCGAGATAGCCCCAGACGCTGAGTCCTTTAGGTGTATACAGCATCGGTCCGCCGCGGTTGAAACTGGCGTTGAGACCCCCCAGATTGCGGTTGATGCCATAGCCGAAACGCCAACTGTTATGGAAGGTGAAATGCATGTTGATATTACCCCCCAAATTGATTCGCTCACCCGCGAAATTCCAGTTGGACCACTGGTTGAAATTCAGACGATAGTTGCGAAGCAGCTTACCGGGTTCCCATTCATAATACTGTATCCAAACGAACTGGTTGGTATTATCGACCCCACGTAGGAAACCCAGGTCGTTGATTTCTAATCCGGGACTGTAAGCCACGCCACCGAGTGCACCGTGGATGTGACCGGAATTTTTACTCAATATACCCTTTACGGAATAACCTGAGAGGGAGGACAATTTAGGATCATATTCTAGATGTTTTGCATCGACGCGTTGATAGTAGCGTGACGAACTCAATTGTGCGTACTGAATTGCAGTTGTGTCGCCACGGATGTGGCTGAAGGCCACAGCCCCCTGAATGGCATATTGGCGATCCATGAATTCATGATCGATATCGATTCCACCGGTATAGGCATCGGATCGGAGATAATCAATCCCGGTACCATCGAGGTTCCGGTTGACGGCGGTAAGGATACCACCCACTGATGTCAGACCATTATTGAAATCCTGCTGAAAACGGGTGAGCAAATAATTGGTCAGCGGTTCGATCACATTTTCATCTTTGCTGTTATCATCGTAATAAACCTCGGCCTGCTCTTCAGTGGTGATGGCTTCCATGATGCCAATTGATAACCCACCTGGTGTTTTACCGGTGATTTTAGCCGCGCCCAGTATGTGCACCACATCCGGTTCTTCCACTGTAACTGTATTTTTACTCGTATCATCAGTTGCGTAACCCTGAGGTGCCCGCCCGATTCTCCGGGAGTAGAATAGTGAATTTGATTGGAGATCTCCATCACCAAATCCCAAGGGAAAACGTAATATATTGGCTCCTTCCATGAAAAAGGGTCGCTTCTCGGCAAAATAAGTTTCAAATTCGGTTAGATTATAATCTGCCGGATCCGCTTCAACTTGACCGAAATCTGGATTTAAAGATGCATTCAATGTTAGTCCGAACGGACTACTATACCGAACATCGCCGCCCAAATTGAAAAATGAGTCATAATTCTTCTCATGGATCGGAGTCACTAAATTATCCGATATATCTGTCTGACTGGCAACATAGGGGATAATATACAGTGGCCGTTGTGCTTTGATATCGTGCAAACCTTTCAGACTGCCATATTGTGAAACGAATCCTTCATCGGACTGGGACCAATAACTCCAGACCGACAGTTCGTTATCGAAACGGGGTAGTTCACGATACACCTCCAGGCCCCATTCCATCTCATCGGTACTGGTGAAACGTAATTCCCGAAAAGGAATTCGCCATTCGGCGGACCAACCCTGATGATTAATTTCGGCATTCCCATCCCAGATGGCGTCCCAGTTCTCGTCCATATTATTATCATCATAGCGGCGGATATCATGTTTGACGCCAGCGGCGTTCAGGCCGAATTCAAAAGCGGTCCGGTTGTCATTGTAACTATCGATCGATACATACAGCCAGTCCGATTCGGTGTAATCGTCACGGCGGGAAAGAATGGCGGAAATTTTATCGGGTTCCGGATCATGAGCCTTGACTCCAATATAGAGGTATTCTTTATCGTATAAAATGCAAAATTCAGTTTGGTAGGTTTCCGGCGATCCATCATTTGGATTGCGCTGAATAAAATTGGTTTGCCATTTACCTGTTTCCCAGGCCGGTTCCCCCAGGTTGCCGTCGATGATTATCTTTGTATCAGCGCCGATCTTGGTTGCCTGTGCTTCACGTAAACGCATAGCATCGACAGTTTCTCCCCAGGCCAGAGATGTAATGCCTATTACGGTTATTAGCGAGAAAAGCCGGTTATTGATTTGCTTCATTGTAAGGCCCCTCAATTTTTAGACAACGATTATATTATAGACCGGTCGGATTAGAAAAAGTTGTCAGACTGGCCCAAATTTTTTAATGGGTTTGATTTATTTCAGTCGGTGAATTTTGTTGAAAAAGTGCCAGATATTATTAAGCTGACGTTGCAACCGCAATTATAATCGATTTGATTATTCTGCGTAATAGATTAGTTTTCACGTGAATGAATGTTAAAATGTACACAATTTTCACCTGCTGGTGACTGGAATGAACTTGCGGTCCTTCTATTTTTGAAGAACAAATCAAAGCCAATTCATTGAACTAATATGCCACTGAAAAAAGCAGATAAAAAAGTCATGATTGTTGACGATGATTCAACAATCGGTGAAATCTTAACCCAGGCATTTGAAAATGAGGGTTATAAAACCTATTATTCCGGAACGGCCAAAGAAGCCCGGCCGGCCGGATTTGATAATTATTTTATAAAACCATTTCATATCAATGAATTGGTCAAGGTTGCTAATACATCTCTGCGCGATCTTGAAAGGTGGTATAAAATATTGCAGGAAGCTCGAAAGAGTGAAAAAAATAAATCCGTTTAACGGTCAATTTAGAACGCTTTGATCCTGCTGCCCGTAGTATTCATCGATTATCCCAGCAGGGCTTTAAGTTTGGCCACATAACGGCGACTCATTATGAATGGTTCTTTAATGTTCTGTAAATAAACGCGGTAAGAGTAATTGAACCATTCTTCCAAATGATCGACATACTCAAGATTAATGATCGTGGATCGGTGGATACGTGTGAAATGGGCCTCCGGTAATCTTGTCTCCCATTCCTTCATCGATTTCTGAGTTAAACCCTTCAAACCATCATTGGTAATTATTTGCGAATAATCACCTGCGGAAGTGATGCAGATTATGCTCTTAATACCCAGGAATTTGAATTGGCTGTTAACCATCAGAAAAAGATGATCATTATATTTCAATTTACGTGTACTGGCGGATTGGAATTCATCCTGTAATTCAATTCGCTCAATAGCTGCTTTTAATCGGTCCGGATTGACCGGTTTCAAAAGGTAGTCCAATGCATTGATATCGAATGCTCGGATGGCATATTCATCATAAGCTGTTACAAATATAATTTTTGCATCTATTTTAATTTTCTCCAGCAGATCGAATCCAGACTCCCCGGGCATTTGGATATCCAGGAAAATAACATCCGGCTTATGTTTTTTGAGCGCTTCCACTCCAGTCGAAACACTATCTGCTTCGCCAACTAAAGTAACCGATCCGATCTCTGAAATTAGGTTGGAAAGATCCTTACGAGCCAAGCGCTCATCATCAATGATTATTGCTGTGTATGGTTTTTTCATTGCTTATTCTCAAGCCTTGTTAATTATAAATTTTACATGAATTGCATCAGCTGCCTTATCAATTTGGAATTCATATTGTTCCGGATAGGCCATAGCCAACCGTTTCTTTACGTTTTTAATACCACCTTCCAGGGTGAATTTATCCTCATTCTCCACAACCGGGGTATCGATCCACGTTCCAGTATTAGCGACATCAACTGTTAAAATGCCGTTGAACACTTTGGCTGATATATTGATTTTAAGGGGAATCGGGCTGGTACGCATACCATACTTTATGGCATTCTCGGCCAGCGGTTGGATAACAAAACTAATGATGGGATAATCCTCAGCCATAGGATCGATATCGTAAGTGACTTCCAACTTATCCTCGTAGCGCCGCTTTTCAATTGCAAAATATTGCTGAATCGCTTCGATTTCCTGCCCCAGACTGACCTCGGGGTAATTTTTACTGATCAATGAATATCTCAAGAAGGCAGACAGTTCGGTTACCATCAATTTCGCATTGGCTTTATCTTCGGAAATCAGTGCGCGGATGGAATTTAAAGAATTAAACAAAAAATGCGGATTCAATTGATAGCGCAACATTTGCAATTGTGCCTCTTCAGTCAATTTGATTGCTTCCTGTAATTGGTTTTTCTGTTGGTTCCAGGCAATCCAGAATTTTATACTGATATACAGGCTGCTCCAACCGACCAGCAATACGCTGTCCCAGAATATAATATATTGGTAAGTACCCGGAATCAGCTGTGATACCCAGGTCAATCCCCGACCTAGAATAGTATAATAGATCGTCCGGGATATCCAAAACCAGATGTTGGCGAAAACAATTGAACACACCAGGGTCAGTAGGGTTATTAGAATGATTGATTGTGATTCGACCTTAATACTTTTTTTATAGATATAACGCATTACAGTGGATAATATGAATCCCCAAGTTGTGATAATAAAAAGCCTGATTATATCATATTTAAATACGTCCTGGAATGAGAAGAAATTGAAATAAATAATAAAGGCATAGAGCAACCAACCAGTTGTGTTGAGCGTCCAGAATGAATTGGTGAACCTGTGGATGAAATTCAAGGAAATTGAAGGTTTATGGCTGGTTTCTTTGAAAATTTTAGCAGTGTTTACTATCAAGGTTTTCTTCTTATCTCAATTTTTACACAGACACCACTTTTAGTCTGAATGACATCCAGGTTGTAACGGTTGCGAAAAGCATTATCGAGCCTCAATCGGATATTACTCAGACCGGTCCCAGTACTGGTACCTTTCGCTATCCGCGTTGATGATGGCTCAACCCAGTGACCGGTATTACGAACCTCCAACATCAGCGTATGATCAATAATTCGAGCGATGATTTGAATTTTAAGGGGCATGGGGCTCGTGAGCATACCATATTTAATCGCATTTTCAACCAGGGGATGAAGGAGAAAACTGATCACTGGGAAATCATTGACCGGTGAATCAATATCGAACAGGATATTCAGCTTATCTTCATAACGTTTCTTTTCGATCGAAAAATAATGTCGCAGAGCTTCTATTTCATAGCGTAAGGGAACATCGATATATTGCTCGTTAAGCAAGGTATAGCGTAAAAATTCGGACAATTCGGTTATCATCTCCTTGGCAGTAGTTTCATTTTCATCGATTAGCGCTCTGATTGAATTGAGTGAATTGAACAGGAAATGTGGATTTAGCTGATATTGGAGCATTTGCAACTGGGCTTTACGAGCCAAAACTCCAGCATTTTCAGTTCGCTTGGCCTGCTCTTCAAATTCGATAGAGAATTTTATCAAAAAGTACAGGCTGTTCCACACAAAGATCAAGATCGACCACAGGAAAATGCTTTGGAGATAATAATTCAGAGTGACAGGCAGAACATGTTCGCCTGGTTGGATCATTATCTGATTGACCAATAACCGCAGCCCATACCACAAGTTCACCGTGATAGCGGTTGATGTGATTGCGATCAGAAATATTTTATAGATTGGTAACTGTGTAAAAATGATCATTCGGTAGATATACCGTGTTATTACTGTCAAACTAAACCCGATCAGAATAACAAGTGTATTCCAGGTAATATACCTTAATCCGTAATAACCCAAATAGGCTGCGTTGGTAATAATATATAACCAATAAATACCCCAACCGGCAAATTGCAGTAGCCAGAAAATCTGGTTCCTATTTATGGATATACTCATTATTATCCATTTTTATAAGCTGGAAAATATAACCAGTATTTGGATATTCTGTGGTCAAATCTTTAAGTGGCGGTAATTATCTATATGAGGTCATCCAAACCTGTTTTGCGGTAGGGCTGAGTTCTATAGCAACAACGGTGGAATAAAAATCATAAGTAAAATTACAGACCTGCTCCAATAATCACGAACTAGCTGATTTCCGACGTGAAACGAAGCACGATAAAGTCGATAAAACCATATATATTCAAAGTGATAACTACCAGTTTATATGATTTATTTTTACTGATTTCAATTTATGCTGAAGTCAGACCATTTAACGATTGGTTCGTCCGTTTGACGATTGTTCATGCCACTTAACGATCCATCATTCAATGGTCGGTTTCAGCCCGATAACTTCGCTGTGTTATTTGAATGGATTACCACGGTTTGGATTTCCACCGGAAGTACTGGAATGCATTTCCGGCCTTGTGTGTCAAACTGGAATCTATCTGGTGGTAATCACACAACTCGATATTATTAAGTTAATTACAATTAACTTAGGATTGGACGAAGATGATTAAATTAAATGGATTAAGCCCCTTGGAGTCAGCATGACCGTTGTACTCTGTGGATGTAATCTCTGGTGGTCATTTTCAACCAGTCTAATACAAAGAATTAATTAAACAGTGAGGTTGAGATGAGCTTGAAAGCGACTTTTAACACCCTGCTAATAATTATAGTAGTAGCGGCAGGTTTCTGGGGTTGTGAATCTGATGAATTAGCCCAACCAAACCCAAATATCAGACCTGAATCATACATATCCGAAGTCAGTCCTGGTGTCACCACCAGAATATCCTGGTATGGATCGGATGTTGATGGACGGGTGGAACAATTCGAATATCGCTGGGATGATGGAGAATGGGTCATTACAACTGTTTTATCGGAACTGTTCCCATGTGAAGATGTCACCAATCCCTATGCTGATTTTGAATTTGTGGATCTGGATGATCAACATACTTTTTACGTACGAGCAATAGATAATAATGATCAAGTTGACCTGTCACCAGCAGCCGCAACGATGTTCCCCCGGACAACTCAACCCGAGACACAAATTGTCGAAGGTCCCATGACAGGCAGTGTTGTTGGTCCCGATGTTCGCTTTGCCTGGTTAGGCGTCGATCAGGATGGTTCTGTTGATGGTTTCGAGTACGCACTGGATGATTTGAATGCCTGGACGTCGGTTGAAGAATATATTACCGAACATACCTTTTATGGTTTAGGTCAAGGAGCCCATATTTTCTACATACGGGCAGTTGATGACTTAGGTGCCGTTGATAATTCTCCAGCTCAAAGTGCATTTGTTGTTGCCAGTGGTTTCAAACCGAAACTAGCTAATTTGAGTCCGGTTGCCGATGGCGGCGGTTGGTTCTCAGGTGTGGACCTGGGACTGGCTTGGGAAGCATCGGTTGATTACTATCAAGGTGTATTACCTTCGGGGGCATTTACCTACGCTTTGGATGATCCATCTGGTTATGATTTGACATCGGCACAGCTGGCCAGTGGGTGGGGACCCAACAGTTCCATCACAATTTCCGGTAGTGCTATCGGTGACGGTGACCACACCTTTTATGTTAAAGCCCGCGACGTTTCCGGTAATGTTGATACTATGAGCATCAGCTTTGGAGCAGCGCCTTTTGCACCGACCCAAGATGTTTTGTTACTGGATAATTTTAGCTGGACACCAGATAGCTATGCCGATCAAGACGAGATCAAATCCAAGATTCAGTCAGGTTTTCTAAATGGTGTATCAGTCGATCTCCGTGATCTGGACGGTGAGGGTGCAGGTATTTTACCACCAGCATTGTTAGATCAATATGGTGCCGTTATCCTGTATG
>DAOWAH010000238.1 GCA_030634675.1 Fidelibacterota bacterium | reverse complement strand
GACAAATATTCAGAATCGATTCAATCAATATCTTCAGCTGCCCCCATCTATGGTAAGATCTATCTAAATATTTATATTTCAAGATTCTGTAATCTGTTCAATATATTTAATGATTTAGGGCTTCCGTTTCTGCAAAATGTCGAACTTACTGCAAATTACTTGATCGGCTCCCCAGTTTATGATGACCTGTCAATTCTCTACCTTGGATTATTGGAAGATCGCGATACCGAGGGAATCGGCGAAACGGTTAATTACCTGCCCAAAGACCTGGTGGAAGAATTGAGCCTGTTTAAATCTGGTCAAGCAAGGGTAGACAGCATAAAAAAATACGCCAACTATCTCCTACGTGACATCAGGGAAGATTCATTAAAGATAATTTCAATTTTGCGTAGTATATTTATATACTCCATGTTAATCATTTGTGCCTGGATATATCTGATGGTTATCCTGAATCCTTGATAATAGTGGGATGTCAGATTCCAGTCCGCCGGCATAGAATTTCGCACGTCTTGACCGAAAACATTAATAAACTGCGAGTTGTACTGCATCGGACCGCCGATAACCGGCATATGCCACGGCGCCCGCGAAGCATTGAAAACTGGAAATTATATTGAAAGTTTCAAAATGGTAGATATCATAAAATTACTGGAATTTACGATCAAATCAGGTGCTTCAGACCTGCATCTTAACGCCGGCTCCGCCCCCAGGGTGAGGGTCGATGGAGAGATAAAGAAGATTGATGTGCCTGACTTGCTGCCCGATGATATTCATTCTCTGATTTATGATATAATGACTGATGAGGACCGGAAGAAATTTGAAAAAAACCTGGAACTGGATTTTTCACGGGAAATAGGTAATCTGGGGCGCTTCCGGGTTAATGTGTATATGCAAAATTTTGGCAAGGCGGCCGTTTTCAGGACCATTCCGAACAAAATACTGACAATGAAAGAGTTGAACACACCAATCGTGTTCGAACATTTCTGCAAACTGGAAAAAGGCCTGGTTCTGGTGACCGGCCCTACCGGGAGCGGTAAGTCAACGACTCTGGCGGCGATGGTTGATTATATTAATAATTATCATAAAGCGCATATTATTACTATTGAAGATCCAATAGAATTTGTTCATAAAAGTAAGAACAGCCTGGTTAGTCAACGGGAAATCGGACGCGATACCCATAGCTTTGCCGATGCTTTAAGAAGTGCTCTACGGGAGGATCCGGACGTAATCTTAGTCGGTGAAATGAGGGATCTGGAAACCATTTCACTGGCGATTACGGCCGCCGAGACCGGGCACCTGGTATTCGGTACGCTGCATACCAGCAGCGTCGCCAAAACTGTGGACCGGATCGTAGATGTTTTTCCCACCAATCAACAGGCTCAGGTCAGATCAATGTTCGCCGATTCAATCGAGGGAGTCGTATCACAGGTATTATTGAAAAAAAAGGAAGGGAAGGGACGTGTTGCTGTCCACGAAATATTGGTGGCTACCAAAGCAATACGCAGTTTGATTCGTGAAAATAAGACTTACCAGATCGAATCGGTGCTGCAGACCGGCTCATCAGCCGGAATGTGTACAATGGACCAATCTCTGACTAAATTATTGAACGCTGGTCTAATTTCGGAGGAAGATGCGCTGAGTAAAATG
This sequence comes from Fidelibacterota bacterium, assembly GCA_030634675.1. The sequence goes on along the minus strand of DAOWAH010000238.1, from coordinate 1,856 downwards.
TCGACTAAAAAGAATAAAAATCAAATCAAATGAGCGAGATTAAAATCGGGGAGAATATACTACTGTGAATTTCAATGATATTATGAAAATTATGGTGGATAAAAATGCCACTGACCTGTTTTTCATAGTTGGTGGTGCACCTATCTGCAAAGTAGGCGGCGACATGATTCACGTAAGTTCTACCAAGTTAACACCGGACATGACCAGGAATATCGCAATGTCATTCATGGATGATCAGCAGCAGGCTGAATTCAAAGAGAAACGTGAAATTGACATAGCTTACAGTGTCGCTTCGGTGGGAAGAGTCAGAATTAATATTTTTCATCAGCGTGGATCAATCGGTCTGGTATTGCGGCATATTAAATCCAAAATCCTCACGCTGGATGAATTAAATATGCCGGCAAAATTGAAGCAACTGACCGAATACGCGCGCGGGTTGATACTGGTAACAGGCGCTACCGGGAGCGGAAAATCGACCACGCTGGCCGCCATGATTGATTATATCAATTCCACCCGCCCGGGTCATATTGTGACGATAGAAGACCCCATGGAATTCCTGCATTATCACAAAAAATGTATCATTTCCCAGCGCGAGATTGGTATGGATACGACATCCTACAAGGTGGCGTTAAAAAGTGCGCTGCGACAGACGCCCAATGTCCTTCTGATTGGAGAAATCAGAGACGCGGAAACAATGAAAGCGGCACTTACATTCGCGGACACCGGTCATTTAGTTTTCAGTACACTCCATTCCATAAACGCCAATCAAACCATGGAACGGGTGATGAATCTTTTCCCGATCGATAATCATCCGATGATCAGGCAGGAGTTGTCCACTAACCTGAGGGCGATTATTTCCCAGCGGCTAGTACAGCGGAAAGATCACAGCGGCATGGTTGCCGCCGTGGAGGTCCTGGTGAATACTCCCCGGATCAGCGACTTGATACATGGTGGTGATATTGATGGTATCAAGTCAGCTATCGCCGCTTCAACACAGGAAGGTCTCCAGACCTTTGACCAGCATCTTTATCGTCTGTATACTGAAGGTGTGATTGATCTTAATGACGCGCTGACCGCCGCCGATAGCGCCAATGATTTAAAGTTGCGCATCAAGATGAAAAATGTCGAGTCTGGTATAAAGGAAGGACCGGAACTGATGACTGAGCAGATAACTATAGCCAGTGATACCTGAGAATAAATAACGGAAAGCCTGACAAAAATGCAACTCTGGTATACCCACATTAATAATATTCTTCTGATGGCCAGCCTGTTCTGTATCATCATGGGAGTATTATTCCTGTTTTTCCCTCGCGTTCTGCTTAAAATTGTTGAAGAGTCCAACGCGATCATTATCCATGACTCGACCTTTTTCGAACACCATGTAAAAACGGGGATCATACTTTCAAGTGCAGGGATTTACATCATTTTTGCCAGTTACTTCATTTAGCAGATTTAAAGATGAAAACCAAATAATTAAAATTAATGGAAAGATAATTACTCAATTCAAAATGAATAAACCATACAATTCAAAATCACAATTAAAGGGGGAAAGAGGATTTACACTGATAGAACTGGTCATCGTGATTGTCATTCTTGGAATAATGTCGGCAGTTGTGATACCTAAGTTTGGCACGATCATGGCCAATTCAAAGATTAATGCAAGCAAGGGTGAATTGATGGTCCTTAGGGAAGCCATAGTCGGGTCAGGAGATGTGGTCAGTGGCGGTTCAGTCTCTAGTGCAGGATATAAAAACGATGTGGGCGAGTCACCATCACTGTTGGATGATTTAATTACCAAGCCAGCCACTGTAAATGCATGGAATAAATATCTGCAGATGGGTTGGAACGGCCCTTAT
>DAOWAH010000345.1 GCA_030634675.1 Fidelibacterota bacterium | reverse complement strand
GGATCGCCGCGATCATCGCGCAGGTCGAACCTTTCCCGTTGGTCCCGGCCACATGAATTATGGGATATCTGGTTTGAGGATTACCACAGGCTGCAAGTAATTGACGCGTATGCGAAAGACCTGTTTTTATCCCCCGGCGTTGAAGATCGAACATCCAGTCCAGCATTAATTTATATTCGCTGAGGCTATTATTGGCCATCTTAAGGAATTAGCCCAGCTATTGATTATCCTTCGGCTAACACCAATTCGCGGGAATTTTTGAATTCAACGATAGCCTGATATAACGCCTTAGCGATTTTCTGACGATAAGCCGGTTTCTTCAACATTTTTTCTTCGGAAGGATTGGAAAGAAATCCGGTCTCAACAAGAACATTGGGCATACTTGCCCCGATTAATACATAAAATCCAGCCTGTTTAACGCCCCGGTTGGGTGATTTACTCTGCTTCGATAGCTTGGTTTGGATTGTTGCCGCCAGCTCTTCGCTCTCCTTCATAAAGGCGCTCTGAGCCATTGTCGCCATAATCAAGGCTTCACCGTTTAAATCAGAATAGTGATTCGCCTGCTCTTCAAGTTTGATGACTTCATTTTCTCGGGCAGCAACTTCAATTGCATCGGCTGTTTTACCCGGTCGCAACAAATAGGTTTCAAATCCCTTTATTTTTCGATTGTCTGACGCGTTGGCGTGGATACTAACGAACATTTTACCATTGGCGGCATTAGCAATTCTGGGTCGTTCCGAGATGGGAATGAATACATCTTCATCTCTGGTATATACGACCCGAATACTGGTATTTTTTTCCAACAACAGGCCGAGACGTTTAACAATATCCAGGGTAATATCTTTTTCCTTGGTCCCATATTTACCGACACAACCACCATCTTTTCCGCCATGACCGGCATCCAGTACTACCGTATCCAGGTACCAGCGCTTTTTAAGTCCTTTCAGGCGTGCCATACTATCCACCACTGGCGTGCGCAGAGTGATCACAATCTCGGACGGATCCCGGTTTTGATAAATTTCCTGACTTTCGATTTTAGGACGCAGCTGAAAAGCCAGTTGAACTGATTCTTCCAACTGGTCAACAAGTATCCGACGAATTGCCTGGCCATAATTTGACCGGACAATTGTAGTCGAGTCCACTATCCCGCCAGCTATAGTAATGTAAAACCAGCCATTATCATGTATAAATGAGCTGAGATTCCCATCGGGAAAACGATCTTTTGTCTGTAACCTGATAATCGTTCCATTAGTCTTGTCTTCCACTATCAGGCTGGTAATATTAAAATTCACAACATCGATATCCAGGAGCTGGCGTCCCGAGTTATAAGTAATACCGGGTATTATCGTGCGATTCAGAATTGAGAAAAATGCTTCAGCGGGAATATAAACATCTTCACCAATTACCTTGGTATACATTGGCATTTGATAAACCTGCTCATCGATAATGACAAAACTCGATTTAGCTGAAATTTTAACTCGGTGATTGGCGATGTATAGTACAATTTTCTGCCGCTCAGGATTAACATAATAACGACAATCCAAGATGCGGGCCAAATCAATGGTTGAAAAATAGGTTCCGGGACCTCGGTCCAGTGTACGCAGTTTATCCTGCCGCATATCGGCGCGGTATAGCACCTTGATTGGTGCCGCTGTCAGCAGAACCGGCAGAATTAATAGCATCAGAATCCAATTACGCACTTTATTCATAAGGCGGGAATATAACTGCGCTATAATTTTCCTGCCAGCACGAGTTTTGGGAGAATGCAGCTAATTACAGAAATACATCAATAACCAATCCACCCTCATTTCCAGCTGAAAGGATCGGTCGACCATCCGGATATATAAGTCGCAACCTGAAAGCAATTCGGTATAATTCTTCGCGCCGATACTCGAGATAAATTCCCGGGTAAAACCCACTGGTAGTGTACATCCGGCTACGCATTTCTCCGGGAAGGTTCAAATCCCAGAAATACACTCGGCTTTTAAAGTGATTATTTTGTACATAAACCAAATCTAACCTGGCTCTGATATACTTGAAATCTCTGGCAAGCAGCAACTCAAAACCGCGTCCAATAAAATTGCCGGTTTGCTCCGAATAAAGCACATTATTGAATTGTGCTTTTATCCTGAACTGTCGATTAAAATTATAATAGTAAACCAGTTTAAATAGACTACTGTGAAAATAATATGGCTTATCAGACAAAAATAAATATTTTATTTCTTCCACGGTCTTCCGTGTATACTTATTCTGAATTCGGATTTTGCTCATTCCTCGTTGCCATTCCCACCGCAAGGCCAATTCACTACCTTTAATCGAAAATACCTGATCAGTCGGAACCATAGTTTGGTGATGCAAATCTCCGAGGATACTGATT
>DAOWAH010000159.1 GCA_030634675.1 Fidelibacterota bacterium | reverse complement strand
CATACTTACAATGTAATTACATTGAGAGATTAGTAGCAACCTTCCAGGTTACATCTTGTAACCTGGAAGGTTGCCATTCATTTGGAAGGATGTCATCCGCCAGCCGGCGGATGGCATCCATAATGATTATTTCTCAAAAACCACTTTTCCCCCAACCACGGTCATCACCACTTCGGCGTCGCGAATTGTTTCGGGTTGAATTACGGTCAGATCCCGATCGATGATCACAAAATCGGCCAGTTTACCTGCTTCCAGGCGGCCTTTGATATTTTCCTCAAAAGAGGCGTAAGCCGCGTCAATTGTGTAGGCTCGTAGCGCTTCTTCCACGGTTAGTTTTTCTTCCGGTATCCAACCTCCGGGATTTTTATCATCTAGTGTACGTCTGGTTACGGCCGCATAGATTCCTTCTAAGGGAGTCGGTGGAGCTACATACCAATCGCTGCCAAAAGCCATTTTTACATCATGATCGGCCAGTGTGCGAAAGGCATAGGTGGTCTTGCAACGCTTATAGCCGATGTATCCTTCCGCCCAACGGCCATCATCGATGCAGTGATAGGGTTGCATGCTGGCGATCACGTTCAGATCACGATAGCGCACGAAATCCTTGGGATGGATGTGCTGGGAATGTTCGATCCGGAATCGACGATCGCGGATACCGTTGGTTTCAATAGTCCGGCCAAAGAGATCCAGTAGAATACTGATAGCCCGATCACCTATGCCATGAACCATGATCTGCAACCCTGCTTCGTCCGCGTTTTGAATTAATGAATACAGTTCCTCCGGATCATTGACTAACAGACCGCTGTCCTGTGGAGTGTCGATAAATGGTTCGAAAAAGGCTGCTGTATGCGAACCCAGTGAACCGTCCATAAAAGCCTTCAATCCGCCGAAACGTAACCACTCGTCACCCTGGCCTTCTTGAGTAACTTTCGCTTGCAGGTGCGCCCAAGTACCAAGCGGTACATTGGCGCTGATACGAGTGCGCAGGAGACCCTTTTTATGAAAGGCTTCAAATATTCGAAGGTGATCCCAGGTGCCCATATGCTGAACGGAAGTAACACCCTGCTGGGCCACATAATCCATGGCGGCTTCCAAAGCGCGGAATTTCATTGAATCGGGCGCTTCCGGTTCAACGGTGTTAACCGGGCCCATGGCATTATCTTTAAGGATCCCGGTAGGATTACCAGCACTGTTGCGCACAATAGTACCACCTTCGATATCGGCCGTATTGGCGTCTATGCCTGCAGCCCGTAATGCCAAAGTGTTCGCTAAAGCCATATGGCCATCGAGGCGGTTGATCCAGACCGGATTTTCAGGCGTGACTGAATCGATCCATGCTCTTGTAGGAAGTTCACCGCCCCACAAGGTATGGTCCCAGTCACCACCGGTAAGCCAGGTACCCGATTCCAGGGTTTTAGCGTAATCGCCCACACGTTTAATAAATTCAGCTTTAGAATCAGCAGCACGAAGCTGTACTGAGGCCAGATTAAAGCCACCAGCAAGAAAATGCAGATGAGAATCGTTAAAGCCAGGGGTAATAAATTGACCATGTGCATCAATAATTTTAGTTTCCGATGCTGCCAGTCTGGTGATTTCCTTGTTATTGCCGACTGCCAAAATCTTAGTTCCAATAACCGCTAGCGCTTCTGCTCGTGGTTGGTCCGGATTTCCTGTCCAGATATTGGCATCAGTTATAATAAAAGTAGCTTTTCCTTTAACATCCATTTCTTTACAACTCCCAAGAAAGAGAATCAGTAAAATCCAAAGTGCCATTATTCCCCACGTAAATCGCGGGTGCCTGGAAAAAATGCTGATTTTCATGTTATTACCTTTCAGTGGTTACCGGCGGGCGCTAATTTCCCGTAAAAGAAACAGCGAATGCCATGAAAAATATAGCACCGATTATTAAAGTTACACTGTCAATTTTTTACTTTATTAATACTTCTGAAAGCCTGTCTGCAGGTGACTGGGAAAATTCTGAGTTTGGCCGCACCATTACAATTTTTATATAATGTTTTTTAGGACCCTTCTCCGCTTGCGTTCCTACGGCGGACAGGGACAAGCTCAGGGTGACACATTATGGAATATCAGATAATTTTTAGCACCGATTTACTCTGCTCAACTACCTGCCCGATCTGCCTTGTTGGGGTAATACCTTTATCCGTCAGCCGATTTAACAATTCCCCTGCCTTTGATTTTGCTACCGAGATCAACAGACCACCGGAAGTCTGGGCATCGTTGAGCAATAATTGTTGGACTTCCGAAATACCATCGGAATATTCTGTAAAAGGATTGGTATAATCACGATTATCGCGGGTACCACCGGGAATTATACCGGAAGTTGCCAGTTCGACCGCACCCGGTAAAAAGGGGATTGCAGATGAATTAATTTCAGCGCTGGTTCCGGAGCCCTTCATCATTTCCAGCAGGTGGCCCAGCAGACCAAACCCGGTAATATCGGTGCAGGCGTTGACCCCAACTGCTTGCATCGCCTCAGCTGCGGTTTTGTTAAGAGCTGACATTGTTTCAACCAGTAATTCTGTTTGTTCGTGACTTAACAACTGCCTTTTCAGGGCAGTGGATAAAATCCCTGTTCCGATCGGTTTGGTAAGAATCAAGGCATCGCCTGGTAGAGCACCGATATTGGCTACGATTTTATCCGGACGAATAATGCCGGTGACGGCCAGACCGAATTTTGGTTCCGTATCATCAACGGTGTGCCCACCGATGATTGCGATCCCAGCCTCGGCCGCCTTGTCCTGGGCGCCCAGCAGGATTGTTTCTAAGACTGACAGGGGCAGGCGATTGCTTGGAAAGCCGACTACATTAAGGGCAAACAGGGCTTTACCGCCCATCGCATATACATCGCTTAATGAATTGGCGGCCGCGATAGCGCCGAATTGGTAGGGGTCGTCAACAATGGGTGTGAAAAAATCCACCGTTTGAATAATAGCCGTTTTATCGTCAATGCGGTAGACGGCAGCGTCATCGGCGGTGTTTGTGCCCACCAGAATATTAGCGTCCTCTGGCACGGATAGTTTCTGTAGTACTTTTTCCAACAACTGCGGGCGCAGTTTACAGGCACAGCCCAGACCATGAGTGTATTTGGTCAGGCGAATTTTTTCGGGCAAGTCGGTTTCAATTATCATGGAATCGACTGGCTGGAGTCGCTTTACGACTCGCGAAATTTCGGCAATTGCCCGGTCGATCTCGTCGGTGGTCGTGAAGCGTCCTACCGAAAAACGGATCGTGCCCATGGCGTATTCCAAAGGTAAAGCCATTGCTTCCAGCACGGAGGATACATCCACCTGATCGGCATGGCAGGCCGCTCCGGCTGAGGCGGCCACCGCTTCCAGTTCAGCCAGGATGGTGCTAGCCTCCATTCCGGGGAAACTGATACTGCTGGTGTTCGGCAGCCGTTTTTCCGGGTGACCGTTGATCCTGATTTCCGGGAACGCCTGTTTCAGTCCGGCTTCCAGTCGGTTGCGCATTTTTAGCAGGTGGACAGCTGCTTTTTCCAGGCCGTCACCAGCCAGCTCACAAGCTTTGCCCAGGCCGACAATCTCAATCACGTTCTCGGTTCCGGCCCTCCGGTTCATTTCATGGTCAGCGCCGTGAATTTGTTTTCCCAGCCGCACGCCGTTGCGGATATATAGAGCGCCAATTCCTTTAGGTGCGTACAGTTTGTGGCCGGCGATCGAAAGTAAATCGACATCCAGTTCGGCCAATGTGAACGGAATTTTCCCCAATGACTGGGCGCAGTCGCTGTGGACCAACACGCGGTGATGATGAGCGATTTTAGCAATTTCGGCCAGTGGTTCGATTGTACCTACTTCATTATTGGCATGCATGATCGTTACCAGAATAGTCTGAGGCGTAAGTGCTTCTTCCACCTGCGCAGGGTCGATGAGGCCATATTTGTCAACCGGTAGACGGGAGATTTTATAGCCCCGGGTCTCGAGATAGTCGCAGACTTCTGTGACGGCTGGATGCTCAATTGCAGAGGTAATAATATGATTGCCGTGCTCACGATAATTTTCAGCTACCCCCTTGATGGCATAATTGTTGGCTTCCGAACCACCACTGGTGAAAATGATTTCATCCAGTGAACATTCCAATAAATCAGCTATTTGCCGCCGGGCAATATTAACAGCCTTGCGGGCTGTAATCCCGTAAGCGTGACTACTGGAGGGATTTCCAAAATGTTGATTAATAAAAGGCAGCATAACTTCTGCCACCCGTGGGTCAATCGGTGTTGTGGCGTTGTAATCGAGATAGACGGGTTCCATTGTTTGGTGCGTTTCCTGATCCATAAAATGTGTTGAAGATTGTAGCTAATGTACGATGTAACTGCGGTTTATTGCTATTGCTGAGCTAAATTCACCGGTAATCACTGGCAACCGTTAAAGAAATTGTATGGATTACAGAAATGAATATTAAATCCAATTGGATAACCAGTATAATTTTATTCTGTCTTGTGGGATTAACCGCCGATCAGGCGAATTTTATTGATAGTCAACCGGTGGGACCAGGAGTAATCCATCATCACGAGTACCGTGCCGGTGGACCCTGGCATCTGCAGGTGTTGGAAATTGATCTGACCGATACTCTGATCCATCTGGAAACGGTGAAGGCGGGCGATAATGTTAGCGGATATGAGCGTACTTCGGCTATGTCAGCCCGTAAAGATGCTGAAGTTCACCGGGTGGTGGGTGCAATCAATGGTGATTTCTATGCCACTGGCGGAATTCCCATTGGCACCCAGATCATTCAAGGTGAAATGCTAAAAGAGCCGTACCCCCGCTCCACCTTTGCCATGGACTTGGACAAAAAACCATACATTGACATTGTCAGTTT
>DAOWAH010000097.1 GCA_030634675.1 Fidelibacterota bacterium | reverse complement strand
GCTGGTACAAGTTCCCTTATTGGTCACTGATGTGAGCCTGGTAGGGGGGACGATCCAGCTGCAGGGCGAGGCTGATGGTGTTTACGAGAATATCGGACCATTGACGACAATAGTGTCTGACAGTGTAACGGCTGGGACACAGACGATTACAGTAGCAGGAACTGGAACTGCGGATACGGATTATGAAGAAATCACTGATTTTACTGATGGTGACGAAGTCAATATCAAGGCCGTTGTAACGGATCGGGCCGGGAACAGCGTAACCTATACCCAATCGGTCACCGCACTGAATATTGACCAGACTGCTCCGACTGTCCAAATTGTGGGTGATGTAACCACCAGTGGTGGACAACTAATTGATAATTATTGGAACAGTACCAATGATGGTGCTGATATTATTATTCCGTTGGAGAGCTCTGATTTAAGTTTGACGGATGGATCTATCAGGATTGAAGCACAGGCTGGAAATAATACTTGGACTTATATAGGCGAATTGTTTTCCATTACTGATATAGATCGGCTGAATGCTTCAAAAACAGTGTCGGCGGATTCAGGCGGTACTGATAGTACCGACATTCGAGAGCTGCCTGGTTTTGATAACGGCTTAAGTCTGCACTTCAGAGCTACCGTCATCGATGTTGCTGGTAATTCCGCGGATTGGACTGTTAGTGATTCTACTTTACTGATCGATGAAGAAATTCCCTCGGTAACTTCCGTATCCTCAACCCTGGTGGATGGTTATTACACAATCGGCCAGTTAATCCCCATTACCATATCTTTTAACGAAGTTGTCCTAGTCACTATCACTGGAACACCTACTATATTACTTGAGACCGGATCCAGTGATGGTACGGGTTATTTTGCCAGCGGCGATAGTACCAACCTGCTGACATTTGATTATACCGTGTTAGCTGGACATAATAATGATACACTGGATTATGTTGCATCCAATTCCCTGGCTCTAAACGGCGGTTCATTTTTTGATGTAGCAGGTAATGCAGCCATTTTGACACTGGCCGCCCCGGGGGATTTAGGGTCATTGGCCGCAAATAAAAATATTTCCGTTGATACACAGGCTCCCGAAGCATTCATTTCACTAACCGACAGTCTGGTCAAACAGGGTGATGCCACCAATGTGGTGGTTGATTTCAGTGAATCAATGTCAGTCTCACCACAGATCTACATATTGTTCGCTGGTGGTGAAATCATTGATACGACTGCCATGTTTTTCGATGCAGGTGTGACCTGGACCTATAATCCGGCTATACCAGACACCAATGATGGCCCAGCTACCATCAGCATAATTGGCAATGATCTGGCGGGTAACGCCCTTACTGACGGTAATACCAACAGCCGCCGCCTGCTGCGCCTTGATAACACCGATCCTGTTTTCAACAATTTTGAATTCTCAACATTACTTGTGGATACCGGTGGATTTATTAATACGCGGGAATTTGGCTGGACACTGTCGGAGGACTTGTTCAGTGGTCAGATTACATTCCAGAATAACGGCAGTGGTTCCTCTGATCTAGCAACTCTATCAGGTACAGAACTAAACCAGGGTATCCGATCAATTGGCTTATTATCAGATGATCCAGCTCTCATTGATGGTAATACCTATAATATGATATTCACCGGTATCGATTCAGCCGGTAACGAACCCAGCTATATCATTGCCAATGTTACTTATGATGTCACGCCCCCTTCGGTTTCACTTGGGTATTCGCTCTACAATGTTGCAGCTGACAACGAAGTTACAATTACGGCCCTTTTCAACGAACGTATTCCTGGCGATCCAAACATCTCCATCGCATATAACAATGGTGCGGGAGCAGTTAATTCAGGAAGAATGGTGCCCGTCTTAGATTCTTTGCAATTCACCTACCTGGATACTGTTCCAACCGGCGTCAGTAATGAGGGAATCGCAGTTATCACTCTCACGGCTACGGATCTGGCAGGAAATACCCTTGTGACTGATAGCACATATTATCGCGACACACTGATTGTTGACAGCAGTCCGGTTTCTGTGCTATTCGAATATGAAAATCTGGCTCAGCCGCAACTGACAAACCTTGGTCATGTAGGAGATAGTGTTAGAATCACCGCCAGATTTGATGATCAGATGCGCATCAATACCGATGCGCCGCTACTTAATATACAATACGCTGATTCCACCGATGATTCGATCGAGGGACTGGACTATGAATCGAGAACTGATGGTGACAGTACTTGGGTATATTTAATTACTGCATTACCCGATAGCATACAGAATCACGGCTATATAACAGTCACAATCGATGGAATGGACCTGGCGGGGAATACTGTCGATATTCAAAACAATAATAATGCATTCCTGGTTGATAATACACCGCCAGCTGCCTTTGTGACCGGAGCGATGATCTCCAGAAATGGTAATGTTGTAAGCGGCTGGATCAACGGCAGTAATGACAGTGTCCAGGTTACGACCACCGTCGATTTAGATGATATCGATGGGAAAGTCTACCTTACCTATGCTATCCCGGCTAAAATGGATACTTCATTGGTTTGGGCAGTCGATTCTTCATATACTGGTATTACCTCATCAGGCACATTTAATTATTACAGTAATATAGACACGGTTGTGTCGGTTTTGAATGCCGCCATGTCTGCGGTAGTCGAGCAGGGTGATATAATTCTGACTCGGGCAATTAAATATGATCGAGCCGATAACAATACTCTTGGAGCAGTAAGCAGCCAAAAAATAATCTATGATGTTGTCGCCCCGGTTGTTGGTACGGATATAGTTTGGAATGGAACCAGCCCGGATACATTGGTATCACAGGATTCCATTAGTTTAAGCTGGGGAGCATTTACCGATCCGGCAGAATCTGCTTCGGGGATCGGATATTATGAATGGTCTATGCAGGACGGAGGACCTGGCTGGTCGGATTTCTTGGATTGGACTTCAGTTGGCTTAAGTACGAATATTGATACTGCTCTGGCTTTAACACATGATCAAAATTACCGCATTTTGCTGCGCGCTTATGATGTGTCTGGTAATGAATCAGCCACCACTTTAACTACCAGTTCCTTTAAGCGGGTCAATTCCGCCCCGCTGATTGCGGCAGTCGATTCTACCATTGTGTACGAAGATCTGGAATATATCGATACCTTGCTTGTCAGTGATATTGATTTGAATACTATTAACAGTGATTCCTTTACCTACCAACTGGTATCCGCTCACCGGACGGGCTGGTCACCTGTTACTCCGGCTGCCCTTGATACTGCCGGGGTGGTTACTTGGACACCGGCGCCGCAGGATACCGGAATCTATGATTTTACTGTTTACGTAAATGATAGTTGGGGTTTCTCCGATACCCTCGAATATATCGTAAATGCCCAGCCGGTGAATGACGCTCCGATAGCCAATTTTCGTGATACCAGTCTGGTCCTCGTGGAAGATTCTCTGCGAATGCTACAGGTCTTTTTGAATTCATTCGTAACTGATGAAGATAATCTGATATCAGAAATGGATTGGTACCGGGTCGTTATTCTGGATACGGTTAATAATCCCGGGTATCCCGAGATGGGATCTAATTATCCGCCAAACGACGCCAATAACGATCAAATCGCTATGATGAAGATCAATTCCGGTCAAGTAATTGCCGATTCCAGCGATTACGAAACACTGGCAGCGGAATGGGCTTCCAATCCTCCCTTAACGGTGGATATAGTAAAATCCAATGATTCAACAATTGCAACCATCTCGGCCGATACCAATTATTTTGGGAAAATGCACCGGATAATCTTTTATGTTCGCGATCCCGATGTTGCCACTGATAATGATACAATCCTGCTGGTAGTGGAATCACGGAATGATCCGCCGGTGTTGTCGGTCATATCAGATCAGGATATCCTGGAGAATGATTCACTGCTAATCGATCTGGGGGAATTTGCCTATGATGTGGATGATTCCGCCCTGACCTTTACTGTTACCGCCCTGACTAATCCGGATTCTCTTACAATCAGCCAAGCTCAATATATTTCTACGGACCTTGGGGATACGATTGTTTTCACACCGAAAGCACTCTGGTCTGACTCAACCTTGATTCAGGTAATTATCACTGATGATTCCGATGCCGCCGACACGGTGCAATTTGTACTTGATATAATCCGTGTACCACGGCCTCATCTATCCATCGCGGTGGTGCAGAATAGCGCTTTTGCCAATCATTTCGAAATTATTGTTAACGATACGTTGGAGAAAACGATCCATTGTGATGTCACCCTTGATGGTACGATAATCAATCTCGATACAGTGACCGCATACACCTACATTGGTCGTACTACCTTAACTGAAAGCGGCACTTTCACGGTAGCCGCTTATGCTCAGGCAATAGTGGGTGATACCTCAATTACCCGCGCTGGAGCAGTGGTGCTGGCCCGTTCCGGAGAACACTGGACTGGGTCCAGCCCTGATGGACTTTTCCTGGTTACCGGTGATATGGGAACAGTAACATTGGATCAGCCGGTTTTATTGATCGATTCCACGCTGTTTGAGTATCAGCAAATTGGACAAGCCGCCTATCGTCTAGGTGCTATCGGGAAGAACTTTGAAAAACCGGTATTGCTGTCATTCATCAGTGTATCTGATGAATTAGCTCTGTATTACAGTACTGACGGCGCATTCTGGCGGGAATTACCCACTATGACTGTCACTGACCGGTTGGTCGCCTGGTCGGCCAAAATGGGTTATTTCAAGACCGGACCGCGGACACTGTTCGTACCGGAAGAAACGGCTCTGCGACCCAATTATCCCAACCCGTTTAATCCGGCTACGATCATTGAGTACGATCTGGGTTTTTTGGATGGTCAATTACAAAAGGTGAATATTGTAGTGTTTGACCTGTTGGGGCGCCAGGTGGTTGAACTGTTCGATGGGTACCAGACGATTGGCCGTCATGCAATCCGTTGGGATAGCCGAAATGCCCGTGGTGTGCCATCCGCTTCCGGGATTTATTTCGTGCGCATGATGGCGGGAAAACAATTTGTTAAAACGCAAAAAATCATGTTGCTGCGATGAAGTATCTACAGACAATAATAAGTACATTAGTAGTCTTGGCTCTGTTTTTCTCTGGCTGCCGGAAGATCCATGAAGCTTCTAATCTGGAGCTTACCGAATATGCCTGGGATCAGTATGAACAAGGAAATTATCCGGAGAGTTATACCGCGTTCAAGGAGGCGATCACAACTGATTCGACCTATCAGGATGGCTATAATGGTCTGGGTTGGACGTCTGGCAAACTGGTGCAAATGGACAGCAGCATTTTTCATTTTACCGCTGGTTTACCATTAACCCAGCCTAAAGATGTCGTCGCCAATGTCCGGTATGAACTGTGGGCCGGCCTGACCTTTGCCCACCAGGCAGCGGGGCAGGATTCATTGGCGATCCTGTTTGGTGATTCATTAATCACCGATATAACCAATGTTATATTGGCCGAAACCGCTACCTGGACATTTAGTCATTATGAGGGTTTGAATCATCTCGACGTTCGGCTCAGCCTGGCAACGGCCAATTTTAACCGTGGCGCTTTCGGGACCAGTTTAGGTCATATCGAATCTATCGTTCTGGAAGTGGATACGAGTTCCACATTTATAGCTGATACCGCCACAGTCCTTGGTCGCCAGGCAATGGCCGCCAAGCTGGAAGAATTACACGATCTGTTAGCGCTGCCCTGATAATAACCTGAAATGGTCGTTCACGAACGCTGGATGCAGCAGGCCCTGAAAGAAGCACAACGGGCTTACGATGGGGGAGAGGTGCCTGTGGGGGCGATTGTCGTTCGTAATGGGCAGGTAATCGGTCGCGGTAATAATCAAACCGAAAGCCTCAAGGACCCCACCGCCCATGCCGAAATCCTGGCGATTACCGCCGCCGCTAATACATTGTCTAACTGGCGTTTAAAGGACTGCACCCTCTATGTAACTAAGGAGCCCTGTCCAATGTGTGCCGGGGCGATCATCAATTCCCGGCTGAAAATGGTCGTATTTGGCTGTTATGACGAAGAAAAAGGCTGTTGTGGATCACTCTATCAATTATGCGGCGATCCCCGTTTTGGCCAAATAACGGCTGTTAAAGGAGGCATACTGGAAAAACACTGCCTCGCTATCATTCAGGACTTTTTCCTGAACCGTCGTAAGTCGTAATATCCATCCGCAATTTCTCAACAATCAC
Source organism: Fidelibacterota bacterium (assembly GCA_030634675.1). The sequence goes on along the minus strand of DAOWAH010000097.1, from coordinate 271 downwards.
AACACTTAAACTACTTTTATCCCGCCTGCGCTAAAGCTTCGGCGGGCAGGCTATAGTCTTATTACTTTTATCTTGTTTACTTGTTTTGGAGAGGTGGCAGAGCCTGGCTGAATGCGCCGCACTCGAAATGCGGTGAAGACCTAGTCTTCCGGGGGTTCGAATCCCTCCCTCTCCGCTGACGACAAACCTGTTTCATAACGAGAAATGGGCTTGTCGTATTATAATAAAAAAATGTTTGCAGTATGACCAAATATAGTCAAATGAGTACTAT
>DAOWAH010000170.1 GCA_030634675.1 Fidelibacterota bacterium | reverse complement strand
GCCAACCCGGTTTCCCGACATTCCGCACAATCCACCGGTTCGCTGGTCGCCGAACTTGATCCGAAGCGGCAAGAATTTTGGGTAACCGCGACGTCGGCACCTTGCACCAGTATCTTCAAGCCCTACCGTTTCGAAAACGGCAATCTGCCCGATCTGGGAAAACCACCGGGCGCAGATTACAGCCCTGATTCCGTCTGGTGGCGGCACGAGCGCTTACATCGCACAATCCTCCAGGATTTCGACGTAAGACTAAGCATTATTGAGTCCGAACGCAATAAGCTCGAAGAATACTATCTGAAGCAAACCGCCGTAAAACGAACCGGTGAAATATCCGCTATTACCAGCGATGCCTTCAATACGGCCGACCGCGTTGAGGCGGACTGGCTGGCACGCCTGGCTGAGGAACCGGAAAAAAATCAGCCTCGCTACTATTATCGGCGCTACTGGAAAAAACAGAATTCACGGTCTGGCGTTAGTTAAAAAATTAGGCGTGAAAAAATATCCACGCCTAAGACTAAAACTTGATATTGTTATATATTAAAATTCACATTTCTCACTTCATATTACTAATACAACTGTAATATAATCTGTATTTATTGACCTAGATAATTCAAAATATACTAAAATATGGTTAAACTGAAAAATGACCATTTTAAAAATGGCGTTAAGAAATTCTGTGAAAAGACCGTTAGAAAAATAAACTGTTAGAACGAAGTGAGTTTTTATTTTTTAGGTATTTTCATTGAATTTTAGCAACATTTTTAAACCGGTCTTGATTTTTTGGTACTTTTGTATCAAGACAAAAGTACAAAGAGGTTGTTTTAGGAGATGTCAATGGCTATTAAGAACCTGCCTGCCTGTCAGCCGACAGTTAAGAATTCATTTTGAAAAAATGTTAGTGATTTATATTTCACCCTTTCAGGGTTGGAGGTTTTTTGTATAAATAGCTAAAATCATTACATCCTTTCAGGATTTATCTTTTTACCTAATATAAAGTGTTTCGAGGGTTATCTGCGTACCATAGCTCCGATTCATTGGAGCACAGGCAGGATGGAAGATGTACAAACAGACGGAGGTTTTTAAATCACGTTTTGAAGGGAGAAATGTTAGTTATTATTTTGTATTTTTGAGTCCACTCTGCAAAATGAAAAACATTAAAATAATATAATATACGAATGATGGTATTATTAGACATACTGGGATACTAATTCATGAAATTCGTGGTTTCCGGAGTAGAATCTTTCTTTATAATTATATAATATCCGGTCACTTGACTAATGGCTGACGATCGAAAACATTATTCATCCCTTGACTGGCTTCCCACAACCCACAAAGAAGTGTTGGCGCGGGGCTGGGATCAATTGGATGTCATCTTGTTCTCCGGTGATGCTTATATCGACCACCCGGCATTCGGCCCCGCCGTCATTGGACGGCTAATGGAATCGATGGGCTTGCAGGTGGCAATCGTACCGCAGCCCAACTGGCAGGATGATTTGCGTGATTTCCGGAAATTAGGCCAGCCGCGGCTGTTCTATGCGGTTTCCGGCGGCGCCATGGATCCCATGGTAAATCATTACACCGCTGCGCGAAGATTACGATCCAATGATGCTTACACCCCCGGGGGAGTAGCCGGTTTCCGGCCCGATTACGCAACCACTGTCTATTCCAAAATATTGAAAACACTCTATCCCGAAATTCCGATTGTGCTGGGCGGTATCGAAGCATCTCTACGGCGCGTAACCCATTACGATTATTGGTCAGACCGATTGAAACCATCGATTCTGGTGGACAGCAAAGCCGACCTGCTGGTTTATGGCATAGGCGAACAGCCGCTGCGATCAATAATCAAGCTGCTGCAAAAAGGTGTGCCGTTTTCAGCCCTGACGACAATTCCACAGACGGCCTATTTATTATCGAAATTGACCCCCTTACCAAAAAATAAATACTGGGAAACATTTGAGCTGGCGTCCCATCAGTTATGCTGGCAGGATAAAAAAGTATTTGCCCGGAATTTTAAATATATTGAAGAGGAATCTAACAAACCATTCGCTCGGTGCTTGGTTCAGGAAGTGGGGGAGAGCAAGCTGGTGATCAATCCACCCTTTGCAACGATGACCGAAAAAGAAATCGATGCTTCCTTTGATTTGCCGTATACCCGTCTGCCACACCCCAAATATCGGACACGTGGCGTAATCCCCGCCTATGAAATGATCCGACATTCGGTTAACCTGCACCGCGGTTGTTTTGGCGGCTGTAGTTTCTGCACCATTTCGGCCCATCAGGGTAAATTTATCGCCAGCCGTTCCAAAAAATCCATTTTGAGAGAAGTGCAGCAAATTACTAAAATGACTGATTTCAAAGGCTATATCAGTGATTTGGGCGGACCTTCGGCGAACATGTACAAAATGCAGGGTATCGATCAATCGATCTGTGATATATGTGTCAGGCCATCCTGTATTCACCCGACGATATGTAGCAATCTTACCACCGATCACGCCCCGTTGATCGATATATATCAATCCGTAGCAGCCCATCCGAAAGTGAAGAAGGCTTTCGTTACCAGCGGAATTCGCTACGATCTGCTGGTGGCCGCGAGTCCTCCCACGGATAAAATAAATCACGGCCTGGAATACACGGAACAACTTGTAAGTGAGCATGTTTCCGGTCGCCTGAAAGTCGCTCCTGAACACACTTCCGAACGAGTACTTAAAGTGATGCGTAAACCATCTTTCAAATATTTTAAGCGTTTTAAAACATTATTTGAGCAATATTCAGACGCCGCAAAACTGGATCAGCAATTGATACCCTATTTTATTTCCAGTCATCCCGGCTCAGAACTCGAAGATATGGCAAAGCTGGCCGGCGATACAAAAGAATTGGGATTTCGTCTGGAGCAGGTCCAGGATTTCACTCCGACACCGATGACACTAGCAACTGTGATCTATTATTCCGGCTATCATCCCTATTCATTAAAAAAGGTTTATACGGCCCGGACGAAAGAGGAGAAGCAGGATCAGAACCGCTTCTTCTTCTGGTACAAAAAGGAAAATCATGGGTGGATTCGCAGTACACTGAAACGTTTGAACAAATCAAGGCTTGCGGATCAATTATTAAGCGCCGGTAACCGGTAAGTCGACTGAAAAAAAGTCTTCGAGAGTAGAGAGAGATTCAACTAGTTCAGAATCGTGCTGAGGTCATAGCCCTGTGCTAACAGTTTTTTGTGATTTTTTTTCAGCGCTTTAACAATCGCTTCTATGGCAATAATGTGGGTGACTCCGTAACGAATATTTTCTTGTTGACGTAAGTACATCTGTCCTTTATAAGGCATATCTTTATCCCATTCCGCATAATCAATGTCATCTTCCGGGGCTAACAGATAATTGGTTTTAGCCGAAACAGAATTAGCGAGTCCTACCAATTCAAAATTCGGTATCCCATCACGGATAGCCAGCACGATTCCACCGCTACTGCCACGATTAAAGGGTGCATCAATCATAAATGCCGTATTTCTATCCATTCTGGGACTGCTTACAATTCCTTTAGTGATCATTTTATGCCCGACCGGAAATCCCATCAGGTATACAAAACTACCCCATTCCAATTCACCTGCTTTTCCGAATGGATATTCAAGGACTTTGATTGGAAAATCCGGCTCGTGCGTCAATTGTTTGCCAACAATAGCTATATCCAGTTCCGAATCCATGAAAATAATATCAATGTCACCGCCTTCAGGCAGATCGCTGACATAATTAATTTGACGCTCTTTTACAGCAATATTCTTAATAAAGGAATTATTTGAGTTATCCGAATTGTGATAGGTAATAACCGTATCAGGAAAATCGATAATATGGGCGCAAGTTAAAAGTGCAATTCGTCTTTCATCGTAATTAATAATGGTTGCTGTTCCCGAAGCAGATGTATTGGAACGGGTTATTTCAATTGTATTTGCTTCGATGATCGCATCGGATAACCCAGCCTCATTTAGGATGGCATCTTCGGCTATTATATTATTTTTATAAAAAGCAATTACACTGAGCATTTTAACCGAAGCGCTGATTTCTTCCAATTGCTTTGAGCTGCTGCGATAGGGAAATTCCGAATCATATTTTCCGTCCAGCAGAGTAGGGTAGGTTACCTCATAAATTTTCCTGGCACAGGCGCTGAATAGAAGCAACCCGGTAATTATTATCACTGATCTGAAAAAAATATACATCAGGGCATAAGTTAAAACACTAGCAACAACAGTTTCAGTAAAAATATTACCTAAATTAATGATAGTGCCATGACTTGGATTCTTAGTAAACTTTTTAATTCTATTACCAGTTTATGTGCTGGTTAGATGAAATTAAACAGATAATTGAATAGATTTCTTTGACTGACAATGGCAAAAACATACGATCATAAATTTATTGAACTAAAATGGCAAAAATTCTGGCTTGAAAATAAAACATTCCGGGCAATCGATTTTCTGGACAAACCCAAATTTTATTGCCTAGTTGAATTTCCCTATCCATCTGGAGATGGATTGCATGTGGGGCATCCGAGGTCTTACACGGCCCTGGATATTCTGGCACGAAAAAAGCGCATGGAAGGATTTAACGTTTTGTTCCCCATGGGCTTCGACAGTTTTGGCCTGCCTTCGGAAAATTATGCCATT
>DAOWAH010000231.1 GCA_030634675.1 Fidelibacterota bacterium | reverse complement strand
GACAACCAATAGGAAATAAGCAAAGAAAAGCCCTGCTATTCAAAGAATAACAAGGCTTTAATTGAATTGTCGGGGCAGGGAGATTTGAACTCCCGACCTCATGACCCCCAGTCATGCGCGCTAACCGGGCTGCGCCATGCCCCGATGTTTACTTATTGCAAATTACTTTAATCTTAATTCCAAAATAAATGATATTACAAAATTCCTTTTTAAGGGCGCAGTTTATCCCGATTTATCGTTGCAGCCCCTCCAACATCGACTCCAGTTCCTGGCGGATATAACTTAACATCTTTTTGCGACGCTTGTTCTCTTCGGTAGAATTCTCATCTGCTACAGCTTCCGATAGTATTGGCTGTTCTTCTTCGGTTGCTGTTTCGATCTTTTCAGGTTTCTCAGTTAGCTTTTTCCGGGCCCCTTCGATGGTGAATTTCTCTATATGCAACAATTGCTTCAACCGCTGAATCAATTCGATGTCCTTCTGCCGGTAAGTCCGGTTTCCGGCCCGATTCTTCGGCGGCCCTAACTGCTTGAACTCAGTTTCCCAGTACCTTAATACATAGGGTTTGAGGCCAGTAATTTCACTCACCTCACTGATTGAGTAATACAGTTTTTTTATACTCTGTTCCACAGAACCGTTTCCATATCTGGATTTAAAGCAACACTTGATATTAAAACCCTAACGGGCATCAATACAAGCCTTTTGTCAAAGAACGTTCTGCTTATGCTTCTAAAGCTTTTACCGGGTTTATATATTCCATTCCAAATGCATCAGCCACACCTTTATAGGTAATCTGATACTTGTAGGTATTTAACCCTTGCAGCAAGGCTGCATCGGATTTCATAGCCTGAATCGGACCCTGATTAGCCAGTTTCAACGTGTATGGAATGGTGGCATTGGTCAAGGCAATTGTTGACGTGAATGGTACCGCGCCCGGCATATTAGCTACACAATAATGCAGCACCTCATCCACCACAAAAGTGGGATCGGCATGGGTTGTAGGCTTACAGGTTTCGATACAGCCCCCCTGATCGACGGACACATCAACGATAACACTGCGCGGTTTCATCAGCTTCAGCATCTCCCGTGTGACCAGCTTGGGCGCCTTGGCACCCACGATTAACACCGCCCCGATCAGCAGATCGGTTTGGGGCAGCAATTCCATCAGATTGTATTTATTGCTGTACAGGGTGTGGACATTCTTAGGCATGACATTATCAAGGTAGCGCAGACGCGGCAGGCTGGTATCTAGAATGTAAACATCCGCACCAAGACCGGCAGCGATCTGGGCTGCATTGGTTCCAACGACTCCCCCACCGAGAATGGTTACGGTTGCTGGTTTGACACCCGGTACACCACCAAGCAGGATGCCGCTACCTCCGAGCGCCCTTTCCAGATATTTGGCACCTTCCTGAGCAGCCATCCGGCCGGCCACTTCGCTCATTGGGACCAGTAATGGCAGACTGCCATCTTCCAGCATGATCGTTTCATAGGCAATCGCCGTAGCACCGGTTGCAAGAAAATCGCGCGTCAGTTTTTCCTCTGCCGCAAAATGAAAATAAGTAAACATGGTCAATTCCGGCCGGCACATGGCAATTTCCTCCGGTTGTGGTTCCTTGACCTTTACGATCATCTCAACCGCATCGAATACTGCTCTGGCCGTAGCGACTATCTGACAACCAACATTAGTATACGATTCGTCGGAAAAACCGCTTTCTACCCCAGCATTTCGCTCGCTGATAACAGTATGTCCCTGATTGATCAGTTCCAGCGCGCCATGAGGTGTGAGCGACACTCGGAATTCATTATTCTTGATCTCTTTTGGTACACCAATTATCATCTTGGACCCCCTTAGTCTTAGGGTTAAAACCGCCTTTTCTTAAATGGACGCTGATGACCACCATCGCGCCGAGGCGGACGTTCTCGGCGTTGCGGTTCAACATAACCTTCCGGTTTGGGTAATGTCGCCTTACGACTGAAATCATAACGTCCCTGGTCATCAACTTTAATCAACTTAACCCGGACTTTATCACCCGATTTAACGACATCGGACACTTTCTCAACACGTCTCCACTCTAATTCTGAGATGTGAATCAGACCTTCACGTCCCGGTGCGTATTCAACAAAAGCTCCAAAAGTCATTAACCTGGTGATGATGCCGTCATATTCTTTCCCGACTTCCGGATCAAATGTAATCGCCTTGACCATTTCAACGGCATCATTGCATTTTTCGGTATCAGTCCCGGAAACGACCACTTTACCATCGTCATCTACGTCAATTCCGCACTCCGTATCGGCAATGATACGTTTGATTGTTTTTCCACCGGGACCTATTAACAATCCAATCTTTTCCGGATTAATTTGAAGCATCAAAATCTTCGGTGCATACGGTGATAATTCGGTGCGGGCTTCCGGCATTGCATCGTTCATTTTATCAAGAATGAACAACCTGCCAGCGCGAGCCTGTTCCAAAGCTTCTCGCATCAGTTCGAAACTCAGACCTTCGATTTTAAGATCAAGCTGAATGGCGGTGATACCCTTGGATGTACCGGCGACTTTAAAGTCCATGTCGCCCAAATGATCCTCAGTGCCAAGGATATCGGTCAGGATGGCATGTTTGTTACCCTCGACGATCAATCCCATAGCGATACCGGCCACATGCTCGCGCACCGGAGCACCGGCATCCATCAGGGCCAGCGAGCCACCACAGACCGATGCCATGGATGATGAACCGTTGGATTCAAAAATATCCGAGACAATTCGCACGGTATAGGGAAAATCTTCAGCTGTTGGTATCAATGGTTTCAAAGCCCTTTCAGCCAGGTTGCCGTGGCCAACTTCGCGTCTGCTGACGCCCATTATACGACGCACTTCGCCGACAGAAAAGGCCGGAAAATTATAATGCAGCATATAACGTTTGGTAAAATCACGATCAATATCATCGATGATCTGCTCATCGCGTTTGGTACCGAGCGTCACCGTGACCAAAGCCTGCGTTTCACCACGGGTGAATAATGCTGAGCCGTGCGTCCGCGGTAAAAAGCCCGGTTCAATCGAAATCGGACGCACCGTTTTAGTGTCTCGACCATCGATCCGGCGGCCTTTTGTCAGGATGATATCCCGCATCACAACTTTATGCCGTTCATGTATCAAATCTTTGATTTCCGAATCTGATTCAGGATATTCCTCAGCCAATTGCGCAATGGTAGAATCGATCAGATTATCGAGCGCTTCGTAATGCTCCATTTTATCTTCGATGGCAACAATATCGGCAACTTTTTCATCGGTCAGCTCAGAAACGGATTTTTGCAAGGCTTCGTTTTCTTCGACAACCGGTACCGGCCGTTTTTTAACATCACAATCAGCGATCAGCTTGCCCTGCAATTCATTTAGCGCTTTTATGAAAGGATGGCCAAATTCGATTGCCTGGATTAAGGTATCTTCGGAAATCTCCTTAGCTTCGCCTTCCACCATTATTACCGACTCGTCCGTCCCGGACAATATAATTTCCAGATCGCTTTCCTGAAGCTGATTTAAGGTCGGATTAATTATGAATTCGCCGTTGACCCGCCCCACGCGAACACTGGAAATTGGTCCATTCCAGGGAAT
>DAOWAH010000004.1 GCA_030634675.1 Fidelibacterota bacterium | reverse complement strand
GGTTGCGCGAGCAATGGTGCAATTTGCTGGTTTAAGTCCAACCGGTATTCATATCATTGAATCTGATCAAATTGCTGAGATAAATGCAACAACCTGATTATTCCATCACCGATTTTCAGGTTTACTTGGAGCAATGCCGGGATGAGCTGAATGCAGCTCGAAAAAAAGGTCACCATTCTGTCAACAAACTATTGCTGGACTATGGTAAGACGTTGGGTACTTTCCCGGATATATGGAAAAGCAAATCCAATCAGGTTCGAGGCTGTTCAACCAATGTTTACCTGAATATCATGCTGGTGGAGGATCGAGTATTCATTTCCGGTCACTCCGATGCTGAGTTGGTCAAAGGTCAACTGGCAATACTTATCAATGGCTTGAATAGGCTGGAAACCAATGTGATTATTAATCATGTTGAAGGGCTACTCCTGGATTTCATTTCCAATACTCAAGTTCGGTTCAGCATGACGGTTAACCGGACTCATTCCCTGGGAACGTTGTTTAAATTCATCCGGTCCCGGGTGACCGAATTATCTGGTAAATGAAAGGCTGGAATGGGATCACTCCAAAAAGAGATTAAAACATCTGCATTTATGTCGGGGCAAAGAATTCAAAAATAAATGGCGTTTATGCTAATTCAACCTTTTCCGAGCGAACTCTAAAATAATTTAACCTAAATAATTCACCAGAAAATTAATGGATTATAAGTCCGCCAATAATGCAAGCTAGAGAAAAGTTGCTGATTAATTATTCAGCACCGGCCGCCTGTGGTGGGGTTAAATTCGATCCGATGGAATTTGGCATAACATCGCAGAAAGCTCCCAGAAATAAATCTGGGCTTGAATGCGAGGAAAGTAATTACGCCGAAATCCACAAAGAGGACGATCGTCGTCGCAGAAGCTCAGGCGGCGGGGAAGCCTTGGGGACTCACATTTTTATTTGAACATTCGATGGCAGGACATTCTATATCTGTTTTTGAGGCAACCTTCGGTCAAGTGAAGATTCACCAGCAGGTTGGGGATATTATCCGGCGTTTTTCCACTAACCGGGACAATATTTATCAATTAGCGCTGAGCAATACCAACGTTCAAGAACCAACTAATATTTTAGATATCGGCTGCGGTTACGGACGATTTACCGGCTACTTGGATCAAGTAGTTAAAATGCCAGCAACCTGTACAGGAATCGATATAGTTGAAAACAATCGTAAACCTTATCTGCAGGTTGCGAGAAAAGCTGGGTTAACCGGACAATTTATTTGCGGACCGGCAACTATTGTAAACAGTTTCCCGGATAGGTCATATCAATTAATTATCGCGGGCTATTCGTTAAATTTTTTTTATAACATTATACCTCACCTACCTCGGATCTTGGATAAAAACGGATGGTTCATTACCATCAATCACTCCAAACAGTTCCTGGCTGAACTGATCGAAGACATTAAATCTGCCTGGCGTAAATCATTCCAGGACCAATATGAAGAGGTTGATTTTCAGCAACTGGTAGCATCTTTCAACGCTGAGAATGGCTACGAGTTATTAGAGTCTCATTTTGATGTAATCGAAAAAATTGATTATAAAAATAAATTGAATTTTACTTATGTTAATATTGACCAGTGCTTAATATATACCGATTTTAAACTACCGATGATGATGCCACATAAATTATCAGAGAAGGATGAAGAGTATGTACTTTTTAAACATAATCTACACCAGATAATCAAATATAAGGTAAAAGTACGGAAAATATATACACTCAATAAGGATGATTGTATTTTCCGCTGCCGTTGCCCTAAATAAAAGGAATTATTAATGAAGAGTAATCGTAATTATTGTTTTCGTTGTGGTAGCAATATCCAACACAAAATGGTCGATGATACTCTTCGAGATTATTGTTCGCGCTGTAAGACAGTGTTTTATGATAATCCCTTACCGGTTGTCTCTGCGGTGGTCGTTAACACTGACCGCGAAGTTCTGCTGGTTCTTCGTGATCGTGAACCACAGGCCGGCAAGTGGTGTCTCCCATCGGGTTTTGTCGAGGTTAACGAATCTATTGAAGAGGCGGTCATCCGTGAGTTAATGGAAGAAACAGGAATTAGGGGAAAAGTAGTCCGGTTGCTGGATGTTGTTTCATATAACGACCGATTCTATGGTGATCTGATCTGGGTATCGTTTGAAGTACAGCATGTGGAGGGGGTAATCAAAGCCGGCGATGATGCCCGCGCAGCGCGCTACTACCCCATTTTGGATTTACCGGATTTAGCTTTTATACCAAATTCCAAGGCTCTGAAACGGTATCTGGATTACTATACCGATTTGTGGAAAATGAACGATTCTTTTAAACATTTAAACATTGACCGTAAAGGGGATGTCGAATTTCCATCGGATAAATTATTCAGTACAATCACCCGTGATGCACATATAATTACAAAAAACTGGGTGGCTGAAGTCTTAACAAATAAAACCACACGGCATTATGCAACCTTCAAGCGTGAGATTATCTATCAGCGCGCCCATAAGGTAATATCACAATTCAGTGACTGGATGACATCACCGGGAGATAATATGGCTCATGTTTGGGAATACTATCGTCAGACGGGTGCTTCACGAAGGGAAGAGAACTTTAAACTGGCTGAAGTTCTGAGTGCCCTAAGCCTGACGCGTAAACATATTTTCACACATATTTTGGGACAAAGTGGTATATGGGAAAAACCGATTGACATGTATGTAATAATGGAATTTATGTCATTGGTTAATCTGTTTTTTGATAAAGTAGTATATCACCTGACACTTGGATTTGAGCAGCAAGACACTGCTGCCTGACTTGGACCACAATGATTTTTTTGATTTTTTGAACTGACGGTTAGGATTGTATTGTAAATAAAGTGACGATGACACTCATGAAGATTCCAATAATAAAGGCACTATAAGCCAAACGGATAAAACGATATTTCTTAGCTGCCAGAAAGTGCCCTAAAGTATAGATTTCTTTGGTCATTGCCTGATAGGTTTTGCTGGAGTCGTTTAGAATTTCTTCAATTTCAGATTCAAATGTAGCGTAATCCAGCCGAATAAAATCCCCAAAAAACAATAGATTAAAATTTGGACTGCGAAGTTTAATACTTTCAGTGATCTTAGTATGCAATGGCAATTTAGGCATTACAGCATAGGTTGAAAGAATTATGGTTAGAAGACTAAATCCAATTAAAATAAAAGCCCCGAATTTTAAGTTGGCAGTCATTGTGTGAGGCACGGTTAAAGTTATCAGAACAGAGGATATGGTCAGCAACATGTTGGCTTTGGAATCAGCCATAAAACTGAGCTGAACATGGTGATTCCTGGTCTGTTTCATCATGTGATCCAGATGGGATCCTGGTTGTTTCACTTCCATATTAGAAATCCTGCTTTCCCAATTTTTTCAAAGATTAGTTGTTAGATGAGACCTATGAAGGTCAGAAGAATCATTTTTGAACAACAAAGCTAAACTGTATTACCGGTATTATCAATGATTACCGCCCAGGCCGAATAATCAAAATCACCATATTTGTGTTTGAACGTATATTCACGTCCTTTATTCGGAGAACAAATATGATCAAGCATATTGTAATGATGCGCCTGCGAACTGATATTGATTTCCAGTTCCATGCTGGTAATTTAATCCAGCGTCTGGAAGATTTAAAAAAGAGGATAGATGTTGTTGACAGCCTGGAAGTTGGAAGAAATATCAGTGATTCTCTTCGGTCCAGTGATATTGTTTTATATACGGAATTTAAAGATTTTGAAAATCTGGATATTTACCGAACCCATCCGGCCCATCAGTCAGTCGTGGATTATTTGCAGGAAATAGTATCCGAGATCAGGGTGACTGACTATGAAGTTTGAAATTACGATATTGAAGGTCTGAGGTCGATCAATGCCGGGTACCTGGGAATGTAAAATCTGCAATAAGGAGAATCCGGGTTATGCCCTGTTTTGTCAAAATAAGAAATGTAAAGCAGTGCGGGGTGCCTGGCGGTGCCGGTCGTGTGATTATAAGGTGGTACGGGTTGAAGGTGTTTCACTGCCTGCAAAAATTGAAAATTGTCCCAATTGCGGAGATAGCCGGAATTAATTAAATTATGATTAACTCTATACAACTACATAATAAATGAAGGAAAAATTTTGAAGCGTTTATATCGTAATACCAAGGAAGCTAAAATCGCCGGCGTATGTGCCGGGTTAGCCAATTATTTTGACATAGATCCGGTTATTATCCGACTTTTGTTTATCCTATCCATTTTTTGGGGCGGTGGAATAATCGCATATATTATTGCCTGGTTTATCGTACCGGATATCCGGGATATCTCGGACTAAAAACAAACAGTGCCCGTGAATGAATCGCCGGGCACTGCTCAGGATGAAAGGGGAGGATTAATTCTTAGTAGATTCACTGACCTTTAATACGTCACTGATGACCTGCTTTAATTGATCTTTTGGTAAAGCGCCAGCTGCCATCTGGGGTTTTTCGTCACTGGGAATAAACAGCATGCTGGGTATGCTGCGAATGCCAAAAGCTCCAGCCAATTCCTGTTCCGCTTCCGTATCAACTTTGTAAAAGTTGACTTTACCAGAATATTCTTGAGATAGCTCTTCAATGATTGGTGATAGCATTTTGCAGGGACCGCACCAGTCAGCGTAAAAATCAATTATTGACGGTAAATCGCCTTCATATTTCCACTCTTTATTCACTTCATAATTATAGACTTTGTCTAAAAATTCTTGCTTTGTAAGATGTTGTACCATTGATTTCCTCTTTTTTTTAAATCTATTATTCTAATAGATGGCTGATTTGCATTTTGGTTACACTCGGTTTTTATTAACCTGAATAATCCATCAGCAATTATATAATGCGTATAGATTCAGAAATAAATGAAAATATAAAAAATTTGATGATAAATTATTCACCGAAGGCCGACATAGTCGGGGTTAACCCCAATACCGACGAGTCGGTATCGGCCCGGAGGGTGATTAATTCATGAATCATGAATTAATCAGGTTAACTTAATTCTGTAACTAATTCATGCTAATTCCATCTCTAAGATAATAATGGAGCTTTAAATGGATATGAAAATCACTTTCCCTGGTGGGAAAAAAATTAACGCTGAATATAATGGACAAATTATCAAGACTGATCAAGCTGTTGCCAGTGGCGGTAATGGTTCAGCACCCGAACCATTCGATCTATTCCTGGCCTCGATTGGTACTTGTGCTGGCATATACGTTCTGGGGTTTTGTCAGCAGCGCGGTATTGACACGACTGACCTGGAGATGACCCAGGCAATGAATTATGATCCGGTGAAGCATCTGATTACACAACTGGATCTGAAAATCAAATTGCCAACTGATTTTCCGGATAAATATAAATCGGCAATTATTAAGGCAGCTAAACTTTGTACTGTTAAACGCCATCTGGAGAATCCACCGGAGTTTAGAATTTCCACAGAGTGAATAGATCACCGATTAGATTGTTTCGTTGATACAAAAATGTAAGGAATCAATTAAGAGATCACATTTGGATACTTTTCGGAAGAGAATAAATGCTATATTCTGGTATATAATTTGAGGAGACCATGCAACGATACATACTGATATCTTTGATCTTATAAATTATACTAATGATGAGTTTTGTAGATAAACTGTCCAATCTTTAAAGCAGCAATTACTACATTTCTATGCTGAGTGGATAAACCGCCAGGCTGGTAATTATACGCAAGCGAGGAAAATGCTGTTACTGAAGTAAGCGCCGGACCATCATGTCCCGATCAGAAGTTCGGCCCTTTGAAATGCTGGTCAGTCAGATTTTCGGTTAAAAAGTCGAAGGCTTTGTCAACCGAATCATAGATATGAAACAGGTTTAGATCTTGGACGGCGATTGTCCCGGTCTTGACAAGGTAATCCCAGTTGATCGCATTATTCCAGAAGTCTTTTCCGAATAGGACAATCGGGATTTCTTTTTTCATTTTTCCGGTCTGAATCAATGTGACCAGTTCCATCAGTTCATCTAAGGTACCAAAACCACCTGGGAAAACTATCAGCGCTTTTGCGAGGTAAAGGAACCAAAACTTGCGCATGAAGAAATAATGGAATTGGATATTCAGGTCAGGTGTTATGTATTTATTGCCACTCTGTTCATATGGAATGGTAATATTTAGTCCGCAGGTCAGACCTTTGGCTTCGGACGCACCGCGGTTAGCTGCTTCCATTAGGCCGGGACCGCCCCCGGAAGTAATGATGTAACGACGTTTCTTTCCGGTCAGGCTTTTACTCCATTTCGTTAATTTAAAAGCCAGCTCACGGGCGGATTCGTAATATTTGCTCATTTCCAGTTGATTGTTCAGCCGGGCTGTCTCGCGCGAATCCAAATTATCTGGTGCTTCATCGAGCAATTTTTGAGCTTCTTCCTTGGATTTGATCCGGGCTGAACCAAAAAACACAATTGTATCTTCCACATGATAACGGTTTAATCTTTGACGGGGACCAAAGTATTCCGATATAATTCTCAGGGGGCGGGCATCACTGCTGCCTAGAAAATCTTTGTCGTAATAAAAACGTTCTTTATTATTTTTAATCATATTTATTCCTTAAAAATTAGCCGCCGAAGTTACAGTAATATTTAGCTTGGCGGTAAATTTTTAATTAGTTCACTTTTGCTATTAATTTTTGTTTGATTCCGGTATATTGTTCATGTTCAAAGTATATCTGAAAATTATTTTTTAACGAAGATAAGCATGAAAATGGATCTCTACAATTATCGGGCAGGGGTAAAATCAGTTTACGACGGCGATACCTGAACGGTAGCTATTGACTTGGGCTTGAGGGTTTGGTTAAAGGGTGAAAAGTTACGCTTATACGGCATTAATGCTCCTGAGCTGCATGGATCGGAACGACCGGAAGGTTTGAAATCGCGGGATTATTTACGGAGTTTGATCGATGGCCAAGATATTCTGATTGAAACCCACCGTGATAAAAGGGGTAAATACGGCCGTTATCCAGCTGGCATTTTTATTCAACAGGATAGTGGCAATTGGTTGAATGTAAATGAGGAATTAGTGCAGAAAGGATTTGCTGTGTTTAAGGAGTATTAAATTTTACTCGCCTCCGCATAAAACCCCATCTACGCTGAAGCTACGATGGGCAGGCCCAGCTGCGCTTTTTCGGTAGTGGCCATTATTTCAATCAATTCTATCTAACCCACGGGAAGATAATCGCTCTAAACAGCAACTATGATTAAAGTGGGATACATTATTCTCCGAATCTATCATTTATAATACTGAATAGCAGACAACCCAAACTCACGATCCCTAAAGTAGCCAATGTGCGATACAAAATACCTTGTTGAGCAAAATCCCAGATGGCTAGAATGCTGACAACGACGCCAAAGAGAACGCATATAGTGATGATGAAAAAAGCGAATCCTCTAACTTTGCGACTGTCGATATAACCCTTGGGTTTCTTCTTTTCAGTAACCGGTTTGTTATCTTTTTCATCCATCGAATTAACTTTTAATTATTGCGTATTATACTAATTATGCTAATCATTCCGAATCATCGAAAAGTAATCTACTCGTAAAATCAGGTGTAAATACAATGTTAATTGTTCAATAATCACAACTGACCAAGTTCTTGCTCAGCACCCTATTAACTGTCTATCTTTTACTGATGCGAATAGTTCTAATATTATTGGTTTTAATCCTAATTTCTTGCGGCCCTGTCCCCGAACCGATACCAGAACCAGCGGTAGAGAAAACACCAGAGCCAGTTGCGGAATACAGCGATGATAGCAATGTGTCTGACCCCTATCAGCGCTGGTTAATGAACGAATTCGATATCTGGCAGTATTTAAAAAACAATCCTGCTGAGAGTGATGTACTGACTACCTTGGGCGAGCCCGATTCTGTTTTCATGGATTTCGATCAGACCTGCCGTATTCTTTACTATTTTATACCAAAATTGAGTGATTATAATTCCATCGAAATCAATGTTGAAACCGGCCAGGTCTCCGGTTTCGAATGGGATTAATGCAATATTTCTTTGGCTTAGACCTTCATTATCATTGCGAAGGTACGGCGCATTATGCCTGTAAAAAATTAATTTTCGTGTAATTAGCACCATTCCACCGGAGGTACACCAATAGGTAATTCACTGTTTTCTTTTATTGAGATTACATCTCACGGGATTGCAATTGCTCCTTGCCGGAGATGTTGTTTAATTTTTCATCTTTATTGTCCTATTCAAGACCATAATTGATTTTTGAACCTAAAGAAGGAGTCCCGTTGTGGCCAAGGTGAAAGGTGAGGTCAAAATTGCCATCGAAACCTGCAAAGGTTGCGAGTTATGTATCCACGAATGTCCGCAGGAAACATTGGCAATGTCTGATGAATTGAACCAAAGGGGATACCATTACGCAGTGGTTGCCATAGATAATTGCACCGGTTGCACTAACTGTGCACTGGTTTGTCCTGATGCCTGCATTACTGTATACAGAGAGCAGCGAGGGCAGAAAAAACTCGTTGCCCAGCTTAGCGATATATCTGAAAATGTTACGATTACGATTGATGGGAGGTAGGCATGAGTGAAGTATTATTTATGAAAGGTAACGAAGCGCTGGCTGAGGCAGCCATTCGTGCCGGACTGGATGCCTATTTTGGTTATCCGATCACACCCCAGTCGGAGATACTGGAATACCTGACCGTGCAGATTCCTAAACGCGGCGGGGTGGTTTTACAAGCGGAGAGTGAAGTGGCCGCCATTAATATGATCTACGGTGCGGCCGGTGCCGGCGCACGGGTTATGACCACTACCAGTTCACCAGGCTTCAGTCTGATGCAGGAGGGCATCTCATATATCGCCTGTGCCCAGTTGCCCTGCCTGCTGGCTAATGTGGTCCGGGGAGGGCCGGGTCTCGGTACGATACAGCCCAGCCAGGGAGATTATTTTCAGGCTACCAAAGGTGGTGGGCACGGCGATTATTACATGATTGTCCTGGCTCCCTCAAACGTTCAGGAAATGGCCGATTTCGTTTATCTGGGATTTGATCTGGCTGATAAATACCGCACACCGGTGATGATTCTCGCTGATGGTGCTCTGGGACAAGGGATGGAGAAAGTAACCTTTCCCGATTACGATCCTGCCGCAAGAAAGATTGCCAAACCCTGGGCAACTACCGGGAAAACCCCAGATCGCGAAAGAAATATAATTACATCGTTATATCTCGAGCCGGAGAGAATGGAAGAGCTGGACCTCGTTTTACAAAAGAAATATGATACCATCCGCCAGAATGAAGTTCTCTGGGAAGAGTATCTGACTGACGATGCGGAAGTTCTGTTTACGGCCTTTGGTTTAGCCGCCCGGATTGTCCGTAAATCAATCCAATTTGCACGTAAGAAGGGCATTAAAGCTGGCCTCTTCCGTCCTAAAACAGTCTGGCCATTCCCCTACAAACGCTTGAATGAACTGGCTCACCAGGTGGATTTGATCCAGGATATTGAGCTAAATGCAGGGCAAATGGTGGAGGACGTGCGGCTGGGTGTGGAAGGTGTGACACCGGTATTTTTCCACGGCCGGATGGGAGGAATGATTCCCACACCTGAAGAAGTGTTGGAAAAAATGGAAGCGAATTTAGCAACAGTTCGCGGTAGAAACGGCCGATCAAAGGAGGATGGACGATGAGTGAAGAAGGCACTGTTGTTGCTGAAAAAGCTAGAGAAATGGATTTAGTGTATAGTCGACCCGAATCGTTACTGGATGTGCGTATGCACTATTGTCCCGGTTGCGGACATACTACCACGCATAAAATATTAATGGAAGTGATTGATGATCTGGATATTCAGGAAGAGACAATCGGGGTAGCGCCGGTTGGTTGTGCTGTTTTAGCGTATGAATATCTTAACGTGGATATGCATCAGGCCGCGCATGGACGGGCTACGGCGGTGGCCACAGGAATCAAAGCCGTTCAGCCGGACAAATATGTATTTACCTACCAGGGGGATGGTGATCTTGCTGCTATCGGAACAGCGGAAACCATTCACAGCGCCAACCGGGGTGAGAATTTTCTGATTATTTTTATCAATAACGGAATCTATGGCATGACCGGAGGACAGATGGCGCCAACTACTCCCATTGGAGAAAAAACCGCCACATCACCCTATGGTCGTGATAAGAAAACTGCCGGATCCCCAATTGATATCACCCATCTGCTGGCGCAATTACCTGGTACTTTTTATGCTACCAGGCAAGCGGTACACAATGCTAACGCAGTACGCAAAACAAAGAAAGCGCTTATCAAAGCATTTGAGTATCAGAAATTGAATAAAGGTCTCTGCATTGTCGAGATCGTTTCCAATTGTCCATCAGGATGGAAAATGACGCCCTACGAGTCCAATGAGTGGATGATAGAACATATGATGACTATCTACCCCCCGGGAGATATAAAAATACCGAGCAAGGAGGATTTACAATCATGACTGAAGAAACCATCATTGCCGGATTCGGGGGACAGGGTGTGTTATCCATGGGAATGCTATTGGCTTATGGCGGTGTTATTGAAAATCAGGAAGTATCCTGGATGCCCAGTTATGGTCCCGAAATGCGAGGTGGTACGGCCAATTGTATCGTTATCAACGGTGATGAACCAATCAGTTCGCCCATTGTTTCACGATTTGACTCGGTAGTGGTATTCAATCAGCCTTCACTCGATAAATTTGAAGCGGCTGTTAAGCCGGGCGGACTACTGCTATATGAAGAAGAAGCGATTCTGAATCCGCCAACCCGTACGGATATTAAGATAATTGCAGTACCGGCGGCCAAAGCAGCGATTGAACTTAAAAATCAGAAAGTAATTAATCTGGTTATGCTGGGAGCTTTCCTGAAAGCAAAGGGAATTATCAAACCGGAAACGGCGATAAAGGCGCTTTATAAAGTCTTGCCGGAACGGCACCATAACATGATTCCTTTAAATGAAAAAGCACTTAATAGAGGTGCTGAGTTAGTACCGGGTCAAATAACTACCAACTGATTTGAAATCGTATTATTTGCTAAGGCGAACGGTATGGAATGAATCAATTGCTTTTTTTCCATATTCATCTTTGTTCCGGCTTTCTGTTTGAAACTCAAATTTTAACGAGCTAACTTTCAATCCTGATGACAGGTTCAAGAATAAAAATAGCTCCCTCGATCTTGTCGGCAGATTTTTCGGACCTCAGAATAGCGTTAGAGGATTGTAACCAGGCGCTGGCGGATTTGATTCACCTGGATGTGATGGATGGTCACTTCGTACCCAATCTCACTATTGGACCTGCCGTAGTCAAATCCCTACGTTCTCATACCAGGATCTTTTTCGATGTCCATATTATGGTCAGTGATCCCATCTTCTGGATTGAACCATTTGTGTCTGCTGGTGCTGATGGTATTACTTTCCATGTGGAAGCAGCAGGACAACCGGGTGAGGTGATCGATTATATTCGGAGCTTTGGGAAAAAAGTCGGAATTACTTTAAAACCAGACACTAATATTGAATTAGTAGAGCCTTTTCTGGACCGGGTCGATATGATCTTGATAATGAGTGTCGCCCCTGGCTTTGGCGGGCAGGTCTTTATCTCCGAATCTTTCGACCGGATCAAGGAAATCCGGCAGTTTTTAGATCGGCAAAATCTTTCTGAGCGTGTATCCATTCAGGTAGATGGTGGTGTTGATTTGAATAATGCAGCGGAAATAGCCGCCGCCGGAGCCGATATTTTAGTAGCCGGATCGGCCATATTTGAAACCGCGAACCCGGCCGATACAATTCAGGCATTTAGAAATATATTTGACAAATGAAAATATATCTTGGAGCCGATCATGCCGGATTTACACTGAAAGAAGCTGTCAAAGAACATCTAATCGCCAATGGTTACCGGATTGATGATCTGGGAGCGGTGAATTATGATCCGGAAGATGATTATCCCGATTTTGTATTTCCCGTAGCTGAGGCTGTAGCCCGGGATCCGGAAGGCGTTGGAATTATTTTCGGTGGTTCCGGCCAGGGCGAAGCAATGGCTGCCAACCGAATTCCCGGTGTGCGGGCAGCGGTTTTTTATGGTGGTCCCGATCAGATTGTGCGATTGTCACGGTGGCATAATAACGCTAATATTCTATCGTTGGGGGCACGTTTTATTGAAACCAATCGTGCCCTGCAGATGATTGATCTGTGGTTGAAGGAACAATTCGAGGGTAACCGCCATCAGCGCCGAATCGACAAATTAGATAAACAGTCTTGAACTCGCTGCGTACAGTGCTGTTCTGGATTACCCGGGCGCGTTGGCTGCTCATCGCCGTTATGACGGGTATTATCCTCTTGATTTTACCAACCCCGGATGGTCTATCCATTGCAGGACACCGCTTACTAGTGATTGTAATCGTAACTTTGATTCTGGTAGTTGCTGAACCGATACCATTGCCGGCCACGGCCATTTTCATTATTATTGCCCTGACATATTTTAATATCGATACACCCAACAAGGTAGCGCAGGCCTTCATGAATGATGCTGTTTTCTTTATCATGGGTTCACTCATGCTGGCGGTCGCGATCGTGAAACAGGGCTGGGATGCCCGATTAGCCTTGGGAATTATTAAAATTACCGGTAATAAAACCCGCAATATTGCCTTTGGCTTCACGGCAATTTCTGCCTTTTTAGCCTCTTTCATTGGTGAACATACTGTGGCAGCTCTAATGCTTCCGATTGGAATGAGCCTTATTCGCTATACTTCCAAAGAGGTTGAAAAAGTCCGTGGGCTATCGTCGATCTTACTTTTTTCTATTGCCTATGGTTCCTTGATTGGTTCGATCGGAACGCCATCGGGAGGTGGCCGTAATGTCATTATGATGAACTATCTGCATGATTCCGGGATTGGCAGTATCACTTATGTCCGCTGGATGCTGTATGTTTATCCTCTGGTGTTGATTTTGGTGCCTCTGGTATCGATCACATTATGGCATAGTTTCTCAACCCAATATCTGTTTTTGGACAGCGGAGTCCGCCGATTGAAAGTGCAGGTGAGTAAACAGGGCGCAGTCAGTTTTCGGCAAATTTCCGGATTAGTTGTATTTGGGCTGGTCTTTTTAGGCTGGATCTTTTTATCCGGCAGGTTTGGTTTGGGTACTATAGCACTCACTGGAGTACTACTGTATCTCGTAACCGGATTAGTGCGGTGGGAGGACATTAATCGAAACACTCATTGGGGAGTGATAATTCTGTTTGGTGCCACCATCGCCCTGGGTACCTATATGCGCTCTACTGGTGCGGCTTTGTGGTTGGCTGAAGGACTGGTACAAATTCTAAGTTCCAGTTCTGGTCAGCTTACCTTAATCTCGGATATTGTAATTGTGTGTATGACTACTGCTATGGCCAATACTCTATCCAGCTCCGCGACAGTCGCAGTTTTAGGTCCGATAACGCTCAATCTGGGATCTGATCTGATTCACCAGGGGTTAATCACCGCGCTGGCATCCGCTTTTGGATTTTTTACAGCTGTTGCAGCCCCAGCCTGCGCCATTATCTATTCCAGCGGTCTGGTTAATGCAAAAGATTTTTTAAAGGCCGGGTGGAAAGTAGGGTTAATCAGTATAGTAATTCTTATTATCTATGCTAACACTTACTGGAGGCTGTGGTTTTAATATGAATGCAATGGTTGTTTTAACATTAGAGGAAAATCTGTTATGAGACTGTTAATAGCTATTTCCAGTAAAGAATACTCTGAGTCGACCTTGCAGATTGGTCTGAGAGTGGCCAAGGCTTTCAGTGCTTGTATCACCATTGCCTGTGTGGGTCAGAAACCCAGTTCCTTTGCCCAGGATCAGGTACGCCTGGCCCAGGAATCAATGGAACGCTGGGATTTCGATCTGCCCGCAGTTACCGTTCTGGAATGGGCTTTTGACTATTTATTGGATTACGGTTTTCTAAGTGCTGAGAGTTGCGAATTGGGATTTCAAAAAAAATTATTAGTACAACGGGCCGGTGATCGTGGTGAAATTAATTTTAAAGGTACGTTTTGCGAACGAGTTGATATGATAGTACGCTTTGGTGATATTATTACCGAACTGCGCGATGAAGTCCAAAAGCATGATTATGATGTTACCATTATCGGTGGCAGCAAGAAAAGGCGGATGGCACATGACCTGGTCCAATTTATCGACAGTTCAATTCTGGTGGTTAAGCAGATCGATTTTACCAAGCCTTATCGAATATTACTACCGGTGGACG
This sequence comes from Fidelibacterota bacterium, assembly GCA_030634675.1. The sequence goes on along the minus strand of DAOWAH010000004.1, from coordinate 12,095 downwards.
ATTCAAAAGGAACTTTGAAAGCGATCACTTTTGGTATCCAGATAGCAAAAGCCTATAATCTGGAAGTGGATGCTTTGACCGTCTCCAAGCGGAAACGGTTTGGATCAGGGTATAAAGGAGCATCTGATCGAGCTTGCCGGTATTTAGATAATGCGAATATTAGTTATAAACAGCATTTCATAGTCGGCGATCCAGTCGAGACAATTGTAGAAATGGCTGATGAAAACCATATTATTATTATGGGTGTTTCCAGTAAAAATCCGCTTAATAAATTCTTTGCTGGCAGTAAACCATTAAGCGTAATGAATACGAGTGTTTGTCCGATTTTGATTGTTAAATAATATTTGGTCGGGCGATAGACTTGTCTATTTAATCCATCTTTACTACGATTAATCGGAGCTACGGCGGACGCGAGGGCATGGTTTAATTTCCCGAGGCTTGCCTTGGTGTTTAATACAATTTATTACGGTATCATTTACAAGTGTTCGATTAATGCAGCCCTACCAGTGGATCCGTGCATCATTAATAACCGCAACCCTATTGTGATCCACAACATCCGGGACAGTAATTTTGTAATTTTTGTTAGACAGGTCACGGAAAGATTTTCTCCATTTGTGCATATTTAGCATGTAAAGAATCCGGGCTTATGTGTCTAAACAAAGAAAAATCAATCTAAAAGCTTGGTATTATCTTTGTAAATAACATTATCAGATAATGAACTTTGACACATTAAATACTTGTGGACAGTAACTATTCCGGGTTGATTCTATAATGAATAGATATGAGATGAGGACAGTATTTTGAAGAGATTGAAATACAGCTTACTGATCGGTATAATCCACAGTGTAGTGGTTGTTGCGAATCCAAGCGGTTCTGAGATAGAAGATTTGGGAGAACTTAGTGAGAATTCACTACGAGTTATATCCTCACTGACAAAAAGTGTTGAGGCTCGTAAAATGTATATGCGAGTATTCAATCAACTGGAACGCGCTGGTCTCGATTTTAATTCGCTCATCGAAAGTTTATTTAATACATCGCCAAAGGTAATCAATGAAGTCACTCGCCGCTGGAATCACCCTGCGGAAAAATTATCCTATTCAAGTTACCGTAAAATATTTCTTACTGACGTAAGAATTATCGCCGGAAGAAAATTTCATGCCCAATATCAGGATTTGATACACAAGATCAGTAAACGCTATGGGGTTGATGAATATCTATTGCTCGCGATCATCGGCGTCGAATCCATGTATGGCGCCTCCCATGCCGATTACCGAGTAGTGGATGTCTTCCATACAATAGCCCACGACGTGCCTCGCAAACGGAAATGGGCTGAGCAGGAATTGATCCAGTTTCTGGACTATTGTGCAAAAAATGATATTGATCCGGGCACTGTTTGGGGTTCTTATGCCGGTGCGATAGGTTATGCTCAATTCATTCCATCCAGCTTAAATACTTATGGCAAAGATCACAATGGTGATGGCAGGATTGATCCTTATACCTGGGAAGATGCGCTGGAAAGTGTAGCTAATTATCTGACTAAAAATAAATATGCCCGTGGAAGTACTGATTTTTCCAAAGGTTCCCGCAATTGGAAATCTATCTATTCCTATAATCATTCCACAAATTATGTGCGTGCTGTCCTTGAGTTCAGACACGAATTGAAAAAAAATATTGAATCCGGGTAACCATTAATTTCTCAGTCTGACAAGAATGAACATCAAGCAGAAGTAATGTTTGAAATTTCTATCAATTAGTGGTTCAATAGAACTTAATTGAATGTCAGATTTGTGGTATCAGATTTTCTTGGCCTAGAATCTTTCAAATGAAATATAGGAAATGTAATTTCAGGCGGTTGATTTATTGTTTCAATTAATATTTGGGATAGGAAAGATATAATGCCAAAATGGGATAAAGAAAATTTCATTGAAGACATGCGCAGTAAAAGTAATCGTGAAGTAGCTAAGATTGGCATGCGGATAATTGAATTCAGTGAGAAAGAAGCTGACGAAATATCTTGGGGCCGTGGAAAAGATCACGGAACCCTGACCTTTAAAGTTCTCGCAGATGTCGGATTAATCACCCTGTTCCACCTATCCAGCGAAGGTACCTTGAATCTGATGATTAATTATCTTCGCCATAAAGATTTACCCAAACAGGTATTGCGAGATCTAATCGTAAAACTGGAAGCCAATTTTTTACGAGAATATGATGAGGAGATGTACCCAGTCGATACTTTCGAAAAAATTAATGAATTGTTCCACACCAATCATCAAGTGGATAAATTTTTAGGCGCCATCGAAGGGGCTTGTTACCGTTTACGGCAATAATACGACCTTATAGACACATGTCTTTCGACCCCACTGACCTGTGGGGTTTTTTATTGAATAATATATAAAGTACTTTGTAAATTGAAGTATCATTTTGAGGTACTGATGGATAAAGTTAAAATTCAAGAAGATTTGGCAATTATTAAGCAAATCATGCAGGAATCCCGACAGAGTGTTACCAATATCGGGATTAACCTTGTCGTTTGGGGCGGGATTGTTATCATTTGTTTACTCTTTACTTATTACAGTATGACTCATGAAACAATAATTAGCGAAGCATTGATTTGGGGCATTGGTTTCAGTCTGGCTTGGGCTTTCGAGCTCAGATTATATATAAAAAATAAGAAGAAGAATCACGATAGTACTTTCAGCGGGAATATCCTGAGCCGATTATGGCTAACAATACTTATATCTATGATGATAATAGGTATTTTTGGAGAACTAAGCGGCGCCATTAGTGGTGGTGCCGGTTCAGGGGTGATAGCCGTATTACTTGCGATTGGCTATATTGTTACCGGAACCATCATGAATTCGGGCTGGGTGAAGTTACTCGGAATAGGTTGGTGGTTAGGATCCATCTTGATTTTTTATACTACGGTAATCCAAAGTATTCTTATTTGGGTGGTATTAATGATAGCTCTTCAGTTTATACCGGGAGTGGTTTTATTCGTACAGGAAAAGAAAAAGAGTCTAATTGCATGAGCCAATATGATTATCAGGCAATTGATGATCTGATCCATTCGCGGATTCGCTTGTCCATAATTGCACTATTGGTTTCTAGATCTGTGGCAACATTCACCTATATCAAAAATAAGGTAAATGCCAGTGATGGTAACCTGAGTGTGCATTTAAGAAAACTGGAGCAGGCTAACTATTTAGCGGTAGAAAAACAATTTATAAAGCGCAAACCAGTATCAACATATTCGATCACGGAAAAAGGGCGAAATGCCTTTCAGAGTTACATACAGCATATTGAAGCATTAATTAATCGCTAAGGATTGTTTAGTAATGAATATGAAAATTATAATAAGTGTTATCACTGTTTTAGCAGGATTGACTCACGCCTCCCAGACTGGAAGAATCACTGGTGTAGTACAGGACCAATCGACTTTACAACCGTTAATCGGCGCCAATTTAGTTATTATTGGTACTGATTACGGGGCGGCAACTGACGCTGAGGGTCGCTTTAGTATAACGAACGTACCGGTGGGAAGCTACCATATCAAAGCAATGATGATGGGCTATGAACCTGACGTTAAGTTGAATGTTCACGTGATTGCAGGACGACAGACTATTTTGACTTTTGATTTACCTTTAGCAGTTTTACAAATGCAATCAATCGAGGTCAGCCGCAGTTACTTTAAAAAAGAGCCGGATGTTATCACCAGCAGTAGAACGGTTGACTATGAAGAAATCCGCACTGATCCGGGTGGTGTTTACGATATCCAGCGTATGATGCAAACTTTACCGGCTGTTGTATCGGCGGCAGATCAGGACAATGAAATCATTGTGCGTGGCGGTGCACCGGGCGAAAATTTATTTATCATGGATCATATTGAGATTCCCAACCCGAATCATTTCGGCTATCAGGGGGCGGGTGGCGGACCGGTAAATATGATCAATACCGAATTCGTTGACCAGGTTGATTTAATCGCCGGAGCATTTCCGGCGAAGTATGGTGGTAAGGTTTCCTCGGTAATGGATATTAGATTACGAGAAGGCAGCCGGGAGGAATATAATCTGGATCTCGATATGAATATGTCGGGTATCGGATTTAATACTGAGGGACCAATCGCGAATGGGCGCGGTTCCTTTCTGGCTTCGTATAAACTCAGTTATCTGGACTGGGTCATTAAGAGTTTTGGCATGGTGGCGGTACCCCATTATTGGAGTACCCAGGGTAAATTGGTTTATGATTTGAATAAAAAACAGCAACTGATTGTGAATGCCATCTATGGGAACGATGAAATTGCCATCAGCGGTGAACCTTCTCCGCAAAGCCGGGGCGCGGAAAATGTGGATGTAAAGGGGTATGAATATGCTGTGGGACTTTCGTTAAAAAGTTTGTGGAATAAAGATACATATTCGCGTCTGACCCTGTACCGCACCGGGGCCTGGTGGAATTATGATGTATATCGGTTCGATTTCGATTTTAATAAGGAGCGGTATTATTATAAAAATGATTATGAAACCGGTTTGGCTCTTAAAGGAGATATAGTATATCGGCGCAATTCACACCTGGAAATTCGAACCGGATTCCAGGTAAAACGAATGCAGCTGGAATACCGGAATCGGGCTGAAGAAGGCTACCGTTATGCCTACTGGTATTCATTGCCGGTCAATCCCGGAACTCCTATATATTTTGATGATGACGATGCTGATATTTTTTATGATCAGATATTTCCGATAATTGATCAGGCTGATTCGACTCTAATGGAAACAGAAACCGTCTGGGGTTATTACAAAGGACAGGATACGGTTCGTGCCTTCCAAATGGCAGTTGTCGATACTTTTGAGGCCTGGGAATTAAATCTGGATAATGCCTTTAATACTTACCAGTTATATGCCCAGATAAAATGGCAACCCTTGTTACGGCTCACGATTAATGCCGGTTTGCATTATTTTGGGAGTGAATACAATAATGATCAGGCCCTGGAACCGCGCCTCGGATTAGCATATAAATTGACCGACAAAACTTCATTAAATGCTGCTTATGGGAAACATTACCAGATGCCGAGCTATTTATTATTAACGCTAGATGAGTCTGGGAAACACCTGAAGAATAAGCACACAACGCAATATGTTCTTGGCCTGGAACATTTATTTGCTAATGATATCCGCGGTGTAATGGAAATCTATCGCAAAAATTATGCTGATTTGCCGATCTTTATTTCCGATACAACAATGGACGAGTTGGATGACTCCCGTGAAATGATCAGTGCCGGCGAAGGCTATTCTCAGGGAATCGAAGTCCTTTTGCAGAAGAAACTGGCTGAACGATTTTGGGGTACTTTTAGTTATTCGAACTATATTGCCAAAGGCCGAGATCCGCGCTATCCAGATAAGAAGCAATATTTTAACTGGTCTTATGATTTTCGCCATGTTCTAACCTTATCAGGTGGCTATAAAATCGAATTCCATAAAAAAACCTGGTTTCGAGAACTGAAAGATAAAAAATGGTGGTCAGCCGTAGCTTGGATACCGTTTGCACCATCTGATGAATGGGAACTTGGTGTACGCTACCGGTATGTAGGTGGCAAACCATTTACACCGAAAACTTATGATTATCAAATTCGGGAATGGTACCCTGTCCCCGGCCAGGAATACAACACCGATCGCTTAAAAGCCTACAACCGTTTTGATATTATGATTATGCAGCGTCATTTCCTGAAAAAAGGCAGTTTAACAGCATTTATTAATATTATGAATGTCTTTAATGTGGATAATGTTTGGGATATTCAATACAATCCCGATGGTACGACCCAGAATGTGTTACAATTCAAGACTTTTCCAGTCGGTGGATTCATACTGGAATTCTAAGGGAAGTAAGAAGAAAATAGCTCTAATTTTAATCCACCTTCGCTCCGATGAGTTGGAGCTACGGCGGACCTGCCTGCACGAAGCCGTAGTTTCGTTACGGCATAGGCAGGCGAGTAGGTGTGGTTAAATTCTCCGAGGCTTGCCTCGGATAATAGTGACCGGGACTTACCTTGGGATTTAATACCATTTATTTTTTGCTGATTCAGTCTATTAGCAGTAGTTTTCCCCTGCTATTTGATTCTTAAATTAGGTGGGAAAGGCTGCTACAATTGATAGATATTCAATCCGCTTTGTACCCGTATTTGATTAGTATTTGTTGTTCTCGCCAGATCCTATTCTAGGTTGACTAATATCGTTCCAAGTTGTGTCTATACCATGCCAAATAATAAATCATCGACAGGGAGGCAAATTGAAAAATTGGTTAATTGCATTATTTATCATTATAGTTACAGTTGTTCAGCCCTGGAAGGGTAGGGTGAGTCCGGTAAATTGATAGAGGTCATAACCACCGATGATGTGGAATACCTGGATGTGATTATAGCAGAAAATGATACGGCTGTGACGCTAAAATCACAAGCAGGTATTATCGTACGAATTCCGACCCACAATAATATTACTATTGATCTACTCACATAAAATATTACGGATTACCGAAGATGCACAGAGGACGAGCTATAATAATTAAGATCTTATTATTTGCAGGAGTTTTAAGCCTACCAACTGCTGGTGCTGCTGCCGCACAACCAATCCGCATTAAACTGGCCACTGCGGCTCCGAAAGGTACTTGCTGGGATCGGGCGCTGCAGGAGTTGAGTCAGCAATTGGAACAAGAGACTGACGGCCGTCTGAAATTGACCATTTATGCCGGTGGAATGGTAGGTGACGAATCGAATATTGTACGGAAAATGCGGGTGGGGCAATTTCAAGCAGCAATGGTTACATCGGTTGGAATGAGTATAATTGATTCTTCGATCACAGCCCTGTCACATATTCCACTGTTTTATGATTCTTACGAAGAATTCGATTATGTCCGCGACCAATTGGCCGATGAACTGGAACAGCGTTTTTACGAAAAAGGTTATTTTATTTTAAACTGGGGGGAAGCCGGCTGGGTGCATTTCTTTACCCAGAGCCCCATGACTCATCCCGATGATCTTAAGCCGATGAAACTGTTCTTCTGGGCGAACGAATCCGGGGACCCTTCCATCTGGCTTGATTTAGGCTATCACCCGGTGCCACTGGCATCTACGGAAGTAATGATGGGTTTACAAACTGGCTTGATCGATGCTTTTGATACTACCCCATTGGTTGCGCTGGGGAAGCAGTGGTTTGCTCTTGCGCCACACATGTGTGACATGCGATGGGCGCCTCTGGTGGGTGCTACTATATTACGTCGTGATATCTGGGATAAGATATTACCACAGGATCAAATTATACTTAAACGACTGGCTATAAATTTCGGGGAAGCGATTAAAAAGGAAGGAAGGGAATTGGAATTATTGTCTATTCAAGTAATGGTAGAACATGGCTTAATCGTGCATCCTGTTTCTGATGAATACCAGAAGCTTTGGAAGGAATCAGTGGAACAGGCATACCCCCGGATCAGAGGAAACATAGTACCAACGGAATACTTTGACCGCGTTCACGCAATTCGTAGCGAATACCGCGGTTTGCATAAATCAAAATGAGTAGATATTAGTCTGAATACGAAATTGAAATCTAGCGGGACTCACATATGCAGCTTTTCACTGCTGGCAATAGTTGGTCTGGGAACGTTTGGGTGATTGGCGAAATTAATAACGATGGAAATCTGGATATTTTCGATGTTTTACTGACACTAGAATATATCCTTGAGTATCAGCAGCCGGAGCAATGTGAACAGGAAGTTGCCGACTTTAATGATGATAATACGATTAATATTCTTGATGTAGTAAACTTGGTCGGACATATCATGGGAATGTAGCTCTGTTGGGGCTCCACGGGTGAAAGTGAGAACAGAAATGAAATTCAATTACTGGCGCATATTATTACTGGGTTTTGGTTTCATGGGTGTAACCCTGTTATGGGGTATTTACAATGCCGACGTACCGATTTTCCTGCAGGCTGGGCGGTCCGATTACAGTGCAACTGCCGGTGTAACCGGGTTTGGCCTGTCGGTGGGAATAACCGGTTTCATAATGACCCTGGATAATATAGCCGCCTTATTTATCCTGCCTTTCATTGGGGCTATGTCAGATCGGATATGGACCCGGATCGGTCGGCGTAAACCGTTTATAATCATTGGTGCCCCCCTGGCTTTGATTGGCTTTGTTGCCATCCCGATTTTTGTTGGCAATTCCCTGTTTTTTTTCATGGCCTCGATTGCCTTGACCCTATTCGCCATGGATATGTTCCGGACTCCGGTAGTCTCGTTGATGGGCGATATAACGCCTTCACCCAAACGTTCCCAGGCCAACGGCATTATCAACCTGATGGGTGGAGTTGGTGCCGTACTGGCCTTTTTAATCGGTGGCGCACTGTTCAAGGTATCGATAAATGCACCGTTTTATTTTGGCGGTGCGACCATGCTGTTTGGCTGTGGTATCGTTATCTTTTTTATTCGGGAACCAGCCCCGGATAAAGCTTATGCCGCCGATGAAGAACCGGCGTTGATTAAAAGTTTAAAAGCAGTAATACGTGATCGAGATAAATCGGCTCTATTTTTATTAGGGGCAATCTTTTTCTGGTTTCTGGGTTATGGTGCTTTAGAAGTGTTCTTCACATCCTTCGCGGTTAACAGACTTGGTGTAGACATCGGTTTTGCCACCATACTATTAGCCTATTTCTCGTTGCCGATTGTAATATTCTCACCGTTAAGCGGATATATCGGTGCCAAGCTGGGACGAAAACGAACGATCAATTTCGGTATTCTATTTTTTGCGGCTTTGTTGGCCTATAGCTTTACACTGAACTCAGTATTGGAGACCAAGATTGTGTTACCATTGTGTGGTATTGCCTGGTCACTGATCCTGGTCAATTCCTTACCGATGGTTCTGGATATGGCTCCTAAGGGTCATTTGGGGATTTACACCGGTCTGTATTATCTGGCCTCACAGCTATCAGCTATTATGGGACCCTTGATGGCGGGCTTAATAATTCAGATGTTCGCTAACAATTATGCCGTTGCCTTTATATATGGTGCCATTACTGTGCTGATAGCCTATGTTTTGATGCGCCCGGTCAAGCGGGGTGAAGCGGTAATCGAGCAAGTTTGAAATGGAGGGAATAAATATGGAAAAGCATCTGATCTATGAACCAATGACTGTTATAACCGATTTGATCCTGGCTGGCATGACGGCCTGGTTCGCTTGGGAGTTGGGTGCCTGGTACTGGGAACGATTAATGAATGTCCATTGGCATTTTTCCCGTGCCTTCTGGATGCTGACCCTGGGCGCTTTGCTCGGTGCTATCAGTCATGGTATTGGTCCGCATCTAAGTCCGGGATTGAAAGATGCAATATGGAAGCTAACTACTATTTCGATCGGTTTTGCATCCTTTTTCCTGCTCATGTCCTCATTTCACCATGTGTTCCCCTACGATTCAGTTCGGTTACTCCGTTGGATTCCAGTCATTCTACTAGCCGGATACTTGGTAATTATTTGGCGTGATCCCCGCTTTATCAATGTCATTCGATTTTATGCACCAACAATGATTTTTGTTCTGCTGGTTATGATTTACAGCTATTTTGCTAATAACGGTTCCGGTAGTGGCTGGCTGATTGCCGGTATCCTGGTGAGTTTTGCCGCCGCTGGCGTGCAGATGAGCGGGTTTACGCTTCACAAACATTTTAATCACAATGATATCTATCATGTTATACAGATGGTGGGTATGTACCTGTTGTACCGGGGCAGCTTGCTGTTGAATGATTTTGGAGTAACGAAATAAACCGGATTGAAAATAATAATTTTATGAAGTTAGATCGTTGGAAATCTTTTGGTATGTCCGCCTATACAAACAGCCCCATCTACGCTGAAGCCGGGGTGCTCCACCATGCATGGAATAATGATAGTGCGAACTACGTACCGCTGTGGCACACCAGGTCGCTACGATCCATTGGAAGAAGCGAGCGTTGAAAGTAGCGGAGGGTGTAACTAATCCTGATGATTTGTAATTTACAATGCTAAATTCGGCGTCAATTTTGAAGGAAAAATAGTGGAAATTGAACTTACTTCTCCAAATTCATTTACCCGGGAAATGACTATCAAACTTACCTGGGAAGAGCTGGTCCCGGATTATGCTAAGACCGAGAAACAAATTATTAAAAATATTAAGATGCCCGGTTTCCGGCCAGGGAAAGTACCTAAAAAAATAATCCTGCAACAGTATCAAACGGCGATTGACACTCAATTTGTGGACGAGATAATCCAGAAGTATTATTTACAGGCTTTACGTGAAAAAGAAATTACACCAATCAATCAAGCCAAAGTCGATAAAATTGATTTTAAGCGCGGGGAACCTTTATCTTTCAACACGACCTTTGAGGTTGAACCCCAGATTGAACTACCTGAATTAAAAAAGAATAGCTTAAAGGTTCAGAAAACCATATATCTATCCGATGAGCAGGATATTGAGGATGCGATCAAGGATATGCGGGATCGATTTTCCGAGGCGCTAACGATTGAGGATGGAGCTAAATCAGGTGATTATCTAATTGCTGATTTGCAAAAATTAGACACCTCCGGGGTACCGATCATTGGCGATAAATATGAATCGCGTTATATCAAAATCGGTGAGGGTGTATTCAGCGGTGCTGTCGAGGCAAAATTGATCGGGCTGAAACCCGCTGAAACAGCCCGGATAGATATTCCTGATAGTGAGGGGCAGGCGGTTAATACTTACCAAGTAAATGTCATCAATGTTGAACAACGAGTCCCAGCGGAAATTAATGCTGATTTTATTAAGCGGGTAGAACCGGAAGCCAAAGATGAGCAGGACTGGCGCCGGCGAATCAAAGTGCGTATCGATGAAAATCTGGAGCATCGTTCAGAGGAAACGTTCGCCCGTTCACTTTCCGATGCCATGATTGAATTGGTTAATCCTGAATACCCACCTTCAATGGTGGACGCTTATCTGGATCGAGTAATTGAAGATGCTAAAAGCGGTAAATCCGGTGATTTGGATGAAGCTCGTCTTCGTGAAGCTTATCGTTCACTAGCCGAACATAATCTAAAATGGTATTTGATTCATAATGCCTTGGTAAAGCAGCAGGACTTTAAAGTATCGGAAGCCGAGATTGATACGGAAATCCAGCGTCTGGTTGATCGTACACCGGATAGTGAAAAAGAAATTCGTAAATATTATAAAAAACCCAGTAATCGTCATAAGTTGAATGAAGATCTGATTGAAAAATTTATTCTTGATTATTTGAAAGATTTCGCCAAGATTAAGGAAGTGAAAGTTAAAACCAAGGACTTGCGTGAGCAGGCCGCCAAGGAGAAAATCAATGGATCATAATGGAATAGCTCAATTAGTTCCCATGGTTGTTGAACAATCCGGCCGGATGGAGCGAGCCTACGATATTTATTCGCGCCTGTTGAAGGAACGGATAGTTTTTCTCGGCACTCCCATCGATGATACGGTAGCATCTTTGATAATTGCACAACTGTTATTTCTCGATGCTGAGAACTCGGAAAAGGATATTTATCTTTATATAAATTGTCCCGGAGGAGTAGTAACGGCCGGGTTAGGAATTTATGATACAATGCAATACATAAAATCCGATGTGGCTACAATCTGCATGGGGCAAGCTTCCAGCATGGGAGCTATTCTTTTAGCCGGCGGAGAACCTGGTAAACGTTCGGCGTTGCCTAATACCCGGATCATGATTCATCAACCTATGGGTGGTGTAGAAGGTCAGGCCAGTGATATTCTGATCCAGGCTGATGAAATTGACCGATTGAAAAAGAGCCTGAATAAAATTCTGGCTCGCTGTACCAACCAATCACTGCGCCGTGTGGAAAAAGATTCGGATCGTAATTTTTTTATGAGTGCTGAAGATGCTAAAAATTATGGTTTGATTGACATCATACTTGCCCCGAGAAAAAACTGCATAAAAAATATGAATCTATTCCGGTTGATATTCCGCCGGAACCGGCTGAAGACTTAAGCGAGCTACCCGAATTTGAACTCCATAAACCGTCAGAGATAAAGGACTTTTTAGATCGCTATGTTATTGGACAGGAAGTTGCC
>DAOWAH010000062.1 GCA_030634675.1 Fidelibacterota bacterium | reverse complement strand
TGCCAGGCCGAATACGACGATCCCACCGATCGCCGTTTCCATGCCCAGCCCAACGCCTGCCCGGTCTGCGGTCCTCGGTTGGCCCTGTTCAACATTGACAGAAAAAAGGTTGCGACTGATGATTTGATCCGGGAGACCGCCCGCTTGCTGAAAGACGGAAAAATTATTGCGATTAAGGGATTGGCTGGTTTTCATCTGGCAGTGGATGCCACCAATACAGCGGCTGTAAAAGAACTGCGACGCCGGAAAAACCGCGAAGAAAAACCACTGGCAGTGATGGTCAAAGATCTGGTAGCGGCTCGCAAAATATGTAAATTGGTCACTGCCGAAGAAGAATTGCTGGCCTCGCCCCGCGCCCCGATCGTTTTGGCGCGTAAACGCCCTGGACCAGGTTTGGTAGATGAAATTGCGCCGGGCAATGACCGTTTAGGCGTCATGCTGCCCTATACACCCCTGCACCACCTGTTGCTGGCGGAAAATTTCTCTGCCCTGGTAATGACCAGCGCCAACCTGAGCGAAGAACCGATCTGCATCGCCAACGATGAAGCGTTTATGCGGCTGCAAGATATTGCTGATTATGTGCTGATGTACGATCGCGACATTTACCTCCGCGGCGACGATTCGGTCTTCATTCACTTGGCTGGTAAGAACCGGCCTATCCGACGCAGCCGTGGTTACGCCCCTATGCCGATATTGGTAAAATCCAATGGCCCGCCGATTCTGGCTGTGGGCGGTGAATTGAAGAACACAATTTGTTTACTGCAGTATAACCGGGCTTTTATCAGCCAGCATATCGGAGACCTGAAAAATCTAGAGGCATATAATTTTTTCCGGATGACGATTGATCACTTGCAGAAGATTTTTGACACGAGACCGGAATTAATCGTTCACGACTTGCACCCGCGCTACCTGTCGACCCAATGGGCCAAGGAACAGATTGACGTTCCTCTGCTGGGGGCGCAGCACCACCATGCCCACCTGGCGGCCGTGATGGCCGAGCATGGGATTGAGAGGCAGGTTTTGGGAATTATCATGGATGGCACAGGCTATAGTAATGATGGCACAATCTGGGGCGGTGAAATTCTACTGGGTGATTATTCTGGTTTTAAGCGGCTGGCTGCTTTTGAACCAATGCTTCTTCCCGGGGGCGATGCCGCTATCAGGGCGCCTTGGCGAACCGCAGTAAGTTATCTGCTCCAGTCCGAAGGTGAACTGCCCGCGCTGCCTTTTTTAAGTGAACACGATTATAAACCGATTGTTGATATAGTTGAAAAAAATGTCAGTTGTTTTGCTACCAGTAGTTGTGGTCGCCTGTTTGATGCAGTAGCTGCAATGAGTGGGGGCCGGCAAATTATACACTACGAGGGCCAGGCAGCGATTGAATTGATGCAATCGTCCGACAACGTCAGCGCGGAGTCGTTTAAATATGAATTTAGCCAGCAAGGCAATTTGAAATTAATGCTTGTTAAGCCGCTTATCCGTGCTGTCGTAAAGGCTATTCAAGCAGGTTGTGATTTGGGCGAGATTGGCAGTCGATTCCATCGGACACTGTGCGCAATGTTATCCACAATAATTCAACAATTACGACGCAAATATGATATTAACACGGTTGTGGTTAGTGGTGGTGTGTTTCAGAATCAAATTCTGTTTGAAGCGTTGATAGAGGATCTGGAAACGGCAAAATTTTCTGTTTTCAGCCATGAAAAAGTACCTACGAATGATGGCGGGATCGCCTTGGGCCAGGCCTTGATCGGACGCAAATATCTGGAAAATTTAAGACAGTAATATTTAAAATGATGCCACAACCGGTTAATTGAATGATGTAAATTTTGATAGTGTTCAATATGAAGGACCCCAGTAAGACAGAGATTTGAATAAAGGTCATTTTAAAAAGAAGGAAATATAATGTGCTTGGGAATTCCAGGAAAAGTAATTGAAGTTTATGAAGAAAACGGCTTGATGATGGGGCGAATCGATTTTGCCGGTACAATCAGTCAAGCCTGTTTGGCTTATGTGCCTGAAATAGAAGTGGGCCAGTACACCATTGTGCACGCCGGGTTCGGCATTTCGGTGATTAATGAAGAAGAAGCCCTTAAAAGTTATCAAGCCTGGGAAGGACTGGTGGAAGCAGCCGCTCAAGAAGGAGTGGATTTGTACGGTCAGCCGCTGCCGGAGGAAAGTGGAGGAGCTGAGGAGTGACGAGCATAGGTGAAACAAGCACAGAACAAAGAGCCTGGGGCAGGGAAATAGAATTGAATCTTCAACACTTTACAACTTTAACACCTAAAAACGTCAACACCTTGCCATGAAGTATCTGGACGAATTCCGCGATCCGAAGGTAGCCCGCAAGATTTTAGCAGAGATCAAAAATACTGTTACACAGCCCTGGGTGATTATGGAGATCTGTGGAGGGCAAACCAACACTATTCTAAAACACGGTATCGACCAGGTCATCCCAAAAGAAATTGAATTAGTACATGGCCCGGGCTGCCCGGTTTGTGTCACTCCCCTAGAAATAATTGATAAAGCCATTGCAATTGCGTTACAACCTAATGTGATTTTTACCAGCTTTGGTGACATGCTGCGCGTGCCCGGGAGCAATATGGATTTATTCATGGCCAGCAGTGAAGGAGCCGATGTGCGCACGGTATATTCACCCTTGGAAGTATTGAAAATTGCACGGGATAATCCCGATAGGGAAGTGGTTTTTTTCGCTGTCGGTTTTGAGACCACCGCCCCCGGAAACGCCATGGCGATCCATCAGGCAAAGGTCGAAGGATTAACCAATTTCAGTGAACTGGCCAGTCATGTGCTGGTACCGCCGGCCATGGAAGCGCTGCTGTCTTCTCTGGATAACCGCGTACAGGGTTATCTTGCCGCAGGGCACGTCTGTACTATCATGGGTTGGGAAGAATATGAGCCGATTGCCGCAAAATACCACGTGCCGATTGTAGTGACCGGGTTCGAACCGATTGATGTTTTGGAAGGCTTGTTAATGACCCTTAAGCAGCTTGAAGAAGAGCGTTATCAGGTTGAGAATCAATATACCAGATCAGTAGAACGGGAAGGCAACCGTCCTGCTCAACAGATAATTAATACTGTATTCGAAGTAACTGATCGTAAGTGGCGCGGTATTGGTGAAATTCCAGCCAGTGGCTATGGCATCCGTAAAGAATACGCTGCATTCGATGCCGAAAGGAAATTCGCCGTGGGCGATATAACAACCGAGGAATCGCCACTTTGTATCAGCGGTGAAGTTTTGCGGGGACTGAAAAAACCTCATGAATGCCCTGCCTTCGGCGTGGAATGTCGGCCGGAACATCCCCTTGGTGCACCAATGGTATCCAGCGAAGGCGCCTGTGCCGCCTATTATCGTTATAATCGGAAAACCTTTTTAACCACAAATTTATCGAATTGAATAAATAATCTATGTCTGATAAACCTGTTTTTCCTGAAGCTCTTTCTTGTCCATTACCGATAATGGATCATGACACGATCCAACTTGCCCACGGTGCTGGCGGTAAATTATCAGCAATGTTGATCGAAAAATTATTTTTACCGCGCTTCGGTAATCAGACCTTAGACAAACTGGAAGATCAGGCCATCCTGCCCCGGCCGGCCGGGAGATTGGCTTTTACCACCGATTCGTTTGTGGTAGACCCGATTTTCTTTCCGGGTGGCGATATCGGTGATCTGGCAGTGAATGGAACGGTAAACGATATTTGTATGTGTGGGGCTAGACCGCTTTATCTGAGTGTAGCTTTCATCCTGGAAGAAGGTCTACCGCTGGAGACGCTGCACAGGATATTATTATCCATGGAAAAAGCCGCCCGGGCTGCAGATGTTATGATTGTTACAGGTGACACCAAAGTAGTGAACAGAGGTAAATGCGATCAGATTTTTATAAATACTTCCGGGTTTGGTGCTATTCCTGAAGGTGTTAATATTTCCGCGACTAATCTTCAGCCTGGTGATAAAGTAATCGTCTCCGGAACGGTAGCTGATCACGGTATGGCCGTCATGACCAACCGGGAAGGACTATCGTTTCAGTCACGGGTGAAGAGTGACACGGCAGCCCTGAATGATATAGTGTATAGCATATTAAAAGTATCAAAAAACGTTCATGCTATGCGCGATCCCACCCGCGGAGGACTGGCTACCACGCTTAATGAATTTGCCCGGGCATCGCATGTAGGCATTGCTCTGCTGGAGAATGCCGTACCGGTTAAGCCGGAAGTAAGCGGTGCTTGCGAGATCCTAGGGATCGACCCCCTTTATGTGGCCAACGAGGGAAAACTGGTAGCAGTAGTGCCCGGTAATATAGCTGTTGATATATTGGCCGCTATGCGGGAACATCCCCGGGGGAAAGAAGCTGTGATTATTGGTGAAGTGACAGACGAAAATGCAGGTTTTGTGATTATGCGTACAGGACTGGGTGCTAATCGAATAATTGATATGCCAGTGGGAGATTTACTGCCAAGAATCTGCTGATATAGGTGCTTGATTAGTGATTTCCAACATTTTATTGTATTCCATCTCAGCAATCGCAAGCAATAATCGATCAGATTTCGACCCGGTCCATTTAAAATGTCGACTAATTTCCTGTATTAATTGGCTGAGATAGGCGGGATTTGATTTTAGTAGCCGGTAAGCCTCATCGCTGAAACCCGGTGTGAAATAACGGTACCCAAATTTGGAGATATAATAAGCGTTTTGTTGGTTGTTTCTGATATATATGCGTGCACCGGCCTGGTCCCAGTAAACAAGTAGCCATTTCGTAGGATCATAATATTTTTCAATATTCCAGGCGAGGTATCCTTCAGGAAAAAAGAGATATTGAAACTGATAAATGTCATCAATAGCTTTAAAGGTTTGCGGGTACTGCCGAAACTGAGAGGCCATATCAATAAATTTTGATGGATAAGCCGGGACACGACCATCAATGAAAACCTGTTTTTGCAGATACAGCTCCCAGATCAGGTAACCGCCCCAGTTGTAACTGTTAAATACATTGCCCATGATCGGATTGGCTTTTAAAAAACTGGTGGCTTTCACTGGCAAACGGAAATGATTTATACCCAATCCAAAATCACTTTGCGGGGGAAAGAAGGGTAGTCGCCCAAACAGGAACAACGGAGATAGAAGTAGAAACAGTCTAAGCAAGAGTCTGATTATCTGTGGTTTTGACCATCTTCCGTCTTCTTTTTTAAGGAATCTAATATAAGCTGAATTTTTCAGGCTGATTAAAGAATAAGTACACGATACAATTGTTATAGCAGAAAAATAGGGTATTATACGATTGTGCCTTAAGGAGAAATAAAAGAATACCAGTGTGGCCAGATCATACGGCTGAAAACGCCGGATCGCAATAATTCTTATGATAGTGATTGTTAGATAAGTAATTACCAGATAAAAATATGGTAATGTAGTTGGTAGTAATTCCCATGAAGGCTGGTATTCAACAAGCGCTATAAGACCGCCAATGTCTAAGTGAGTAGTCGTGTGCACCAGCCAGTAAGGTCCCTGCGGATTGATAAAACTGGTAATTAAACAGGCTAAGGCAACTAACATATAATGACGAAACAGTGGTTTGCGGAGTAATTGCTGAAAAGAACGATGTTTTGTAAACAGGAATGGAAGAAAATCTTCCAAGGCAACAAGGGCGAGCAATCCAAAACCAAAGACTAATCCGGAATGGAAATTGGACCAAAATAGCGTTATTAAAGGTAACCAGTAAAGATAATCTGTGTTTTCCAGTGCGATAGCGGTCGACAAGAAACAGAAACAATGTGAAAAACAGGATTGAAAATAAATGAGCTCGGATCATTATCCGAAAATGAACAGACAGAATAAACAGTATTAACAGGAGAATTAGAACAAATTGATTGGGCATTCTGGGCTGCAGGATTTTAATCAGAAGCAGAATGATAAATAAAAAAACTGCAATTTTTATGAGGATCAGCCCAGAAACACCGGTCAATTGGTGGATACTGTAAGCGGTTAAAGAAAACAGCCATTGGGCAGAAGTCCAGGGCTGGTTTGGGAAGGTGTAGGAAAACCGGTTTTCGTTCTGCAGGGAATGAGTGGTGGCAATTTCCCGGCCTTCGGCCAGTGACCACCAAATATCGCCGTTATGAATCCGGGTGAAGGAGATTATAAAAACAAAACTGAAGAGGGCAAAGTACAGGAAGTAACGTGAAAAACGCTCTATTTGATCTGGGTTGAATTGATAATCTAAACGCACGGATGAAAATTAGGGCTGATTTGGAAATATTTGAATACAAAAGATTGAATTGCCGGTGGGTTCGAATGAAAATGGTAATCTAACAATTTATTTTTGAGCGAATTTGATTAGTCAATTAATTTCCGTAGCCTAATAATAGTGTAAATGATAACAGATAAATCATTTTCATAAGCAAATAGCGGGGACGCAATATGGAATTACAGGTATTATTAATCACAGCTTTGAGCATTGGATTTATCCACACTTTGATCGGACCGGATCATTATTTGCCCTTTATCTTAATTGGCCGGGCGCGAAAATGGTCGTTGAAATTCACCACCTTGGTTACAATTATATGCGGTATTGGGCATGTCCTTGGTTCCGTACTGCTAGGGCTGATTGGTGTGGTCTTTGGTGTTGCCGTGGGAGCTTTGGAGCAGGTAGAGGTCGTCCGGGGCGACCTGGCCAGTTGGCTGCTGATCGGCGTTGGTGTAGCCTACGGTGTCTGGGGATTGAGAATTGGTTTACGGGCTGGTGAACATGTACATGAGCACGATCATACCACGGGGCACCACCAACACAGCCACCATCATCTCGGCAGCCATGCTCACATTCACGGAGATGTAAAATCGATCACGCCCTGGGCTCTGTTCATCGTCTTTGTTTTAGGACCCTGCGAACCATTGATTCCAATTCTTATGTATCCCGCCGCTAAACATAATTGGGGAGATCTGGTCTGGGTGACGCTGGCTTTTGGCGCAATTACAATAACAACCATGACGGCTATCGTAGTTATCATGTCGAAGGGTTTGCTGAAAATCAATTTTGGTTTCCTTGAACGTTATGTACATGCACTGGCGGGTATTGTTATAGCAATTTCCGGGCTGTCTATAATGGTATTCGGCTTATGATGAATTGGTCATTCAACCTGCCTTTAGCTTTCTTAATGAGTGCATGTGGCTGGCTGGTGTCATTATATTTTTTAATGGTCTACCGCCGGCGAATTTCCCATAAAACATGGTGGATGCCATCCTCAATAAGGATAAGCGGCCCAGCCTGTACGGATATTGTTGATTCCCGTTTCGGTCGCACCCTAAGACAGCCTAATGCTTATTGGGGTCTTTGGTATTATGGCTTATTAATTATAATTTTGTTGGGAGTCCGGTTTTTCAGTTTTCCATTGAATAACATTTTAAATGTTATCACGGGCATTACGCTGATTTTTAGTCTTTATCTGTTATATGGCTTGTATTCGCTGAAGGTAGCCTGCCGTCCCTGCCTAACAATCCATACGATTAACATCTTCCTTTTTATAATCATGCTGATGCGCTTTATTTAATCTTAAAATTATCTAACGGAGAGACTAATGGATGTACGACTTACAGTATTACGTAATAAAATCGACCACATCGATAATAAACTTGTTAAATTGATTTTACAACGCCTGGCAATATCTCATCAATTAGGTGTGCTCAAGCAGGAATTATCCTTGCCGATTGATGATCCGTTACGTGAACAGACTGTACTTAATAAGCTGACAAACCAGGCTGAAAAAGTAGAAGATCGTCGGGCTTTGGAAAGTATTTACAGCAGTATTTTCCGAGCTTCGAAACAGCTACAGCGGAAGTA